>JAICQI010000134.1 GCA_025937955.1 Pyrinomonadaceae bacterium | reverse complement strand
GCTAAGACCGAGAGTGAAAATTTAAATTTTGATCGCGTTAGACTTGATTGGAGTAGGATTCCTGCGGTGCCGGTACTAAACAGGCTCAGCAGCCGCATGAAGCTCGGATGAGGAACAATTGATTTATATGCTGCGTTTCCAACTTACATGGGCTTGCGTTGTTATCGGAGTCGCCCTTCTTTCATCAACATCAGTTCATGCTCAGCTTCCGTTTTATACCGATGATGCGGATACAACTGCGAAAGGAAAATTTCATCTCGAACTCTCTAACCAATACGATTGGCTACAAACATCCTCATTTCCCGGAAGGCGACAAAATACGACGGTTTTCACTTTGAACTACGGCCTCACTGATCGCATCGAGCTTGGAGTTAATGCTCCACTTATCAAAATCTTCAATGACCGAACTTCACTGCCTGGAAACCCAAGCGGATTTGGCGACACGCAATTCGGCGTCAAAGTAAGATTGCTCGAAGAACGCGAAGGTTCGAAGGTTCCAGCGACGTCGGTAGTCTTTTACGTAGAAGCACCAACCGGCAGTGCGCGTCAGGGGCTCGGCTCAGGCCTGGTGGACTATTATTTATATGGCGTAGTGCAAAAGTCGCTAACGAAACGGACTACGGGACGGTTAAATGGCGGATTAGTTTTCGCTGGTAACAGCTCGACAGGTCTCATCGGAATCCGCGCGGCGCGTGGTCAAGTCTACACAGGCAATGGATCACTAGTGCGTAACTTTACGCCACGTCTCAGGCTTGGTGCCGAATTGTTTGGCGCGGTGGCGAACAATTTTGATTTGAGTCGCCGCCAGTTGGTGGGGCAGATCGGAGGCGGATATGCTCTTGCGGAAAACCTGGAGGTCACGTTTGGAGTGCTTGGTGGCCGGTTTCCCGCAAGTCCGCACGTCGGCGTCCAGGTGGGCTTCGCTTATGATTTCAAGTAATAAAACAACTCGAAGACAGGCAGTTGCCGTACTCCTTGTCGCCTTATTAGTGCTACTGACGCTACTACCCAGTATGGGCCAACAAAGGCCTACGGGATTTGACGGTGGTCCCATTACAAGACTCTCTCGCGCCAGAGGTCTCGCAAATAATGGTAATCCTTTCGGCGAATTTACGTTCGTCCGCATCGTCTACGACTCTCCTCACTCGCCGTATAACTATGGGTTCGGAGGGGCGTGGAGGGTCGATTTTCCTGAGGCAGATGTGAACTTCACCGCAGGGATTTACGAGTGGGCAGGCAGTAATCTACGCCTATCATCTCGCCCGCAGCATCTGCGCGCCACTGATGAACGACTATTCGACTACCCGATCGCATACATTGTTGAACCTGGTCATATGGAACTGTCAGAGGAGGAGGCAGCGTCGCTGCGCGAGTACCTGATGCGTGGCGGCTTTCTCTTTCTGGACGACTTTCACGGTGAATGGGAATGGCAGCGCGCACAAGAGCAAATCAAAATGATCCTTCCCGAGTACGAGATCAAAGATCTGCCACTAACGCATCCCATCTTCCACAGCTACTTTGATATTGACCAGGTGGTCCAAGTTCCCGGCTGGGCAGCACTGATTCACGGAGTCACTTACGAGAAGGGTGGTGTCACGCCGCATTACATGGGTGTTGAAAACAAAGACGGCCGGCTGATGATCTTTCTCACTCGTAACTGTGACCTGGGCGATGCATGGGAGTGGGTCAACGATTCAAAATATCCCGCGCAGTACGGCCTGATGGCCTACAAGGTCGGGATGAACGTTGTCATTTACGCCATGAGCCATTAGTGCTACAACACCGATGCAAATTGATTACCTCGCGACATAGGGAGAACTCTCCTAGTGATCACCACTGTCTGTTTAAACAGTACATCAAGAGAATTTACTGAGAACTGTCTTGCGGCTGACATCAGCGACCTACGCGAGGTCGAGGGCAATGTTATTTGGGCTGATGTGACCGATCCCACAAGCCGGGATTTTGAAGAGCTCGCGGAAGAGTTCGGCTTCCATCACCTCTCGATTGAGGATTGCCAGAATCCACACCAACGTCCAAAGGTCGAAGAGTATTCCGGCTATTATTTCATTGTGCTCTACGAGGCTGAACTTGTAGGACCAACAGACCGCCTTGAACTAAGAGAACTGAATATTTTTCTCGGCAAGAACTATCTTGTCACGGTCCATAGTCGGCCGATTCGAGCTGTGGAGACGGCGCGCCGTCTCTGGAGCGAGTGGATGGACCGCGCAGAACAGGGTTCCGGCTTGCTCGCTTACTTACTGATCGACGCAATCGTCGACGATTATCTTCCATTGCTCGATATCGTGAGCGAACGGATGGACGCTCTCGAAGATTCGATCTTCGGTGAGTTCCAAACCGAAGCAATCCATGAAATTTTTGCCATCAAGAAGAAGTTGCTTTATTTGCGTCGAGCGGTCGCACCACTACGCGATGTATTCAATACGCTGTTGCGGCGGGAGCAGGCCATGTTCAAGCGAGAAGCATACGTTTATTTTCAAGATGTCTTTGACCATCTGATTCGCGTAGCTGACACGATTGATACTCTGCGCGACATGCTCGGTTCAACCATGGATGCTTATCTATCCGTTTCGGGAAATCGCATGAACATGGTCATGAAGCGGCTTACTTCGATCTCGACGATCTTGATGTCAGTGACTCTGATTGCCGGCATTTACGGAATGAACTTTGATCTCATGCCGGAGTTGAAGTGGCGCTTCGGCTACGTTTTTGCGTTGCTTTCGATGGTAGGAGTGGGATTCGCGCTTTACAAGTACTTGAAGAAAGTAAAATGGATATGAAGAACACAAACTCACCACGCCCACAAATCAGACGGAAGAAGCGCAGGAAAGGCGATACAGATCAACTGGCGGCCCAACTGGCTCCGCTGGAGGAGCAAGACAAACCTGCCGCCGAACAGCAAATTGGCGCTCCTTTAAACATAGCCAGCGATCGACACTTTGGTGCAATCATTGTGGACAATGACAATCTAAACGTGCCAACGGATATTATCGAAACGCCGGAGGAGAGGCGCTTTTTAGGAATGGAACCGGTCGTGCTGGTTGTCTTGATCCTAATGCTTAGCTTTATCGCCTTTATAGCGTGGCAAATCTCGCTAATGCCCGCCCGGTAATCCCTAAATGAACTGGAGCGGGCGACGGGATTCGAACCCGCAACCCTCAGATTGGGAAGCTGATGCGCTACCGTTGCGCCACACCCACTCAGGAGGTGAGAAGAAGATAATCAGCAGGTGCGTGGTGTCAAACCTGCCCAGATTCATAATGTCATTCTTGCACTTCTGAAGCGAGTGCCGCGTAACAAACTGATATCGAGTAGGAGGTGAAAGCGTTTGAGAAAGTTTCGGGTTCGCGAGGTGGCCCAACTTGTTCAGGACGGACGACCGACAGAGTCTTCAGCACAGATACTAGATACAGAACGATAATAGTCAGAATTTTCGTAAAGGATAGTGTCGGAAGATGTACTACGGTGGGGTATATGACGTGCCTGGGTGGGGGCTCGGAGTCGCAGTCGTCACCCTACCTCGCCGCAATATCTTCGGCAAGCACGTAATCGACTCGAACTCCTCTGTACATTTTGGGGAGCTGACGGAGAATGGAAGGGTTACTCACGTAAATGCGAATCACGTGGTTTCCTATTCCAAATCCTGTAACTCCCGCGACGTGACCAAACTGCTCCTTCGCAGCTCGTTTGACCGCTCGCAACTGAGAGAGTTCGGTTTCTTGACTACGTTCTTCTTCTGTCATTTCATCCTCACAATCTAGATAAGCAACGAAACGTAAAATTCGCACAAAAGTTCAACTTGGCTCTCACGCGCTTTCCGTCGTCCCTTCCCTAGGATGCACTATAGAGTACCTTAGAATGCACTTTTTGACACTCCATAACGTAACTTTGTTCCCCTGCATAATTGGTTCAAAGTCTGATAGCTTTGCTATCGGATCATCCAACTTCCCTCCATCATCGGGAGCAGGTTCTAGGATTAAGTCTCCAATCTTGCCTCTATCACCATCTGCCAGCACGTGGTTGTTAGAAAGAATATAGATGCCATCTTCGTCTCCATGTTTCCTGGCAAGACAGCCCAATGTCCCGGCTCTTATGGCATGATGACCAACAGAAACTCCGCATGGCTTTGGACGCACTGCCGCTACTAAATCGCCAAGCGGTACGACATCTTTCGTTAATCCGTTTATTGCTCACGGTATGGCCTCACGGTGAGGAATCGATGAGCCGATCATTTTTTCTCGAACATAAACCCTTAAAGCTTCTTGGTCGGTAACTATCGTACCTTCAGTAACCTTCAATCCGAACCCAAGACCGATGATATTGTTCTGTTCTGAGAGATAATCAAATACCGAGCTGCTTGGATAATACTCATATTCACCAGTCGCAGCAGCTGCAACACCAAACATCCGGCTTAGGAACTCTGCTTTATACTGACGCGCTTTTTCCAGTCGCGCTTGAGGGAGGTCGGCGAGTGGGAATGCCATTCGATTGTCTCCATGAGGAAATGCTAACTGTTATCCAGACAGTATTCGCTGCAAGGTAAAGAAGAAAGGCTGGCGTTAGGTGCCTCTCCTCCAGCTCCAGATACGGCACGAAGGATATAAGAAAACCGGACAAGAGTTCAAGAAGTATCTCAAGCGATGGAAAAGCTTCGGGTCGCTGAAAAACAAAAGTAGTTGCAATGGAGCGGGCGACGGGATTCGAACCCGCAACCCTCAGCTTGGGAAGCTGATGCGCTACCGTTGCGCCACACCCGCTCAAGAGGTGAGAAGAAGATAATTAAGGTGCTACCGCGTGTCAAATATTGGCCGCGGGTTCACGCAGATAAACGCGGATTAGATCTGACCAGCGGCCCTGGGCTTTCAGAATTAATTCGATGACCTCACGAACGGCGCCGGAACCTCCAGCAAGATTCGTCACGTAGTGCGCGTGTAAGCGAGTCTCCAGAGACGCGTCCGCAACAGCTACGCCAAGTCCTGATCGCAGCATCTGCGGAATATCGTTGAGATCGTCGCCGATGTACGCGACCTCTTCATTCGTCACTCTGGCCCTGGACAACGTCTCGGCAAACACTTGCTCCTTGTCGGCACGTCCAAGCCAGATGTACGTCATGCCCAACGCTCGAGCGCGACGCTCGACCGCGCTCGACTCGCGTCCGGAGATGATGCCCGAACTCAAACCGGCACGATGCCACAAGTCAATGCCGAGCCCGTCGCGCGTGTGAAAGCCCTTCTGCTCTTCGCCGTTTTCAAATAACCAGATCCGCCCATCAGTCAGCACGCCGTCGCAGTCCATCAAGAGCAGCTTGATGCGTTCCGCTCGTTGTTGCAGCTCTGAAGAAGTCATCGCACTTCGAAGAGGTCAATGCCGGAGAGTTTCCAGCCTGACGGTGTTCGCGCCAGAATCAACACCGCGGTGCCGGAGCCTATCGTTCCGAGTTTGTTCGCGCGGATTTGCACGTCGGCGGCAATCAGGTTCGCGTTGATTTGCTCCGTGCGCACGACCTTGGTTTCCCAGGCCTCGGTGCCAATGGTCGCATTGATGAATTTCACGAGCTCGCCGGGAACAATGCGCGACTCCAACTCCGCCTTTTTGTTGCTGACAACTGCTTGCGAGAGTTGCGCGATAAACGCACGCGCCGTTTCATCGACCGGCGGGGCGTTGTTTGCCGCTGCCTCCGCACGAATGCGCGCCGCACGCGCCGCTAAAGACGAAGGATAATCACGACTTGCTATCACAGCATCGTTGAACCGCTTCGCTGCCTCGACCGGCTGGTTGTTCTTCATCGCGATCTCGCCCAGGCCGATGTTGGCCCATGCGAGCGTCGCGGCAAACGGCAATGGCTCCTCGAGTGCTGATCGAAACTGCTTCTCCGCATCATCAAGCCGGCCCTGACCAAGCAAAGCTCGCGCAAGGATGATCTGCGCTTCCTGAAAACGCGGCGCGTTTGCCAGCATCTCCCGCGCGGTAGCTTCGGCTTTCGCGAAATCCGATGCGCCCAACTGCAAAATCGCCTCGTTCAGCGCTTGCGTCAGATCTTTCGCACGCGGCATAACATCGTTTCCGTAATCGAGCTGCGGATACAACTTGTCAGGGTCGACTTCAACGCGAACGATCTTCGCCGGAGTCTTAAAAACAGCTTCGCCGAAATTCTTCGCAGGCACAGTCGCTTCCGCACGAACCTGTTCACCTCGTTCCGTGGTCGCGACTGCCGAAACAGTGACGTCGATCGAACCGAGATTACGAAGCGCGGAAACCCACTCAGCACCACGCTGCTGCGGCAAACCGATCATCAGATCCGTATCGACTACCTGATCCAGTTGCTGGTCCAACAACGCCTTCAGACCCTCACTACCTCGCGCAACCAGCGCCTCTCGCACACCGGGGAGATTGAGTCCGTTCGTATCACTCTTGCCCGCTTGCAGCGCCGCGCGCAGCACGCCATTGAATACTTCCCGTCCCAAACGACGGTCGACCAAGCGCCAGAACATCGCGCCACGATTCGGCACTGACGCGAAATACGAGCTGTCTAACTGGCTCGTGCGCGCCAGTGGTCCATCGCGCTGGGCCACCGTCGCATACGCCAAACGCTGGCGGTACAACTCCGACTTAACAGCGTCTTCCCCAAACTGTTTCTCCAAAAACTCCGTCGCCAGAAAACGCGCCAACGCATCACGAAGAACGCCGCCTCCCTCGCCGCGAATTGGCGTCTGCCCACCAATCCAGAGATGCCCGACTGCTTCCGCAACGGCGAGCGCAGTCGCCGCATCGAGCTTTGGCAAACGCAACGTGTCGGCATCGAAAAGCACTGTCCCGCCATCGTTGAATCCGGCGCCTCTGCGCACAGCCACCAGCCGCACCGGAACATCAGGCGCCGGCCCTAACGCCGTGACATAAAAGCCACGTGCCGCCGCGGCAAAAGCGATTAACGCCTCGGCCCGCTTGCGCTCTTCAGCCCCGGCGCCCTTTTCGAGCAACACCACGATGCCTTTTCCATCCGCCGCGCCTTCGAGTTTGTCCCAGTCGCCTTGCAAAAAGAATGGCTGCCCGTGCAACGACTGCTCGAAAGAAACTCCGGATGGACCAGCTTTCTCGACACCCGAAGAGATCGCGTTGGGAATGTTGACGGCCAAACGAAACGGTGCTGTGTCTACGCCGCGGACCGAATACGGAGTGTTGGGCATCGGATACCAGAAGGAGAGCGGCAGAAACTGTGTCGCAATCGGACTGATCGCCGTCAGACCACTGTTGCTCTCAACTGGAAGCGCGTACGTGACGGCTGCAGTGACACTGGAGTTTGGAGCGACTGAAGCAGGCAGCGCTATCTCGATGCGCTGAAGATCTCCGCGCGTCTCTGAGCCTGGTCTGAACGTCGTCGCCGCGCCACCGACAGTCACCGACTTCACGCTCGCCTTCGAATTGAGCCGGAGCGTCATAGTTCTGCCCGATCCGGAGCCGACATTCGTCGCGGTGATCGTAGCGACAGCATTCAGTACACGTTCCGCCTGCTGAACGTTGGCATTGATATCAAACGAATTCACTTGCCAGATCACAGTCGCGGGCGCCTGCGCGCCAGCCTGGGTCACAAGACACAGAATGAGCGTCAATAAAAGAAAGATTCTCATAGTTACGGATCGATAGATAAACTAACGCGGATTGCCGGAACTCGAATTACGCACCAGCTCGTGAATGTCGCGTATCAGCGACAACAGCGGCGCCAGCCTCTTCAACGGCAGTGCATTTGGTCCATCCGATAACGCCTTCTCCGGACAATCATGCACTTCCATAAACACCGCATCCACGCCGCACGCAACTCCGGCACGCGCCAGCGGTTCGATGTATTCCGATTGTCCGCCAGTTGCATGACCAAGCCCGCCCGGCAGTTGCAACGAGTGCGTCACGTCAAAAACCACCGGCACGCCAAACTCGCGCATGATCGGGAAAGAGCGCATGTCGACCACCAGATTGTTATAACCAAAACTCGCGCCGCGCTCGGTCAGCAGTAGCTTTTCACAACCGACCTCACGAGCTTTATCGACGATGTTGCGCGCGTCCTGCGGCGCAAGAAATTGCCCCTTCTTGACATTGACAGCCTTACCGGACTTCGCAGCCGCAACGATCAAATCGGTTTGCCGCGACAGGAACGCCGGTATTTGCAGTACATCAACGACCTCGGCGACGCGCTCAACCTGCGAAACGTCGTGGATATCGGTGAGCACAGGCACGTCAACTTCTTCCCTGACTCGCTGCAAAACTTCGAGCCCGGGCTCCATACCCAAGCCGCGGAAGCTCTTGATCGACGATCGGTTCGCTTTATCGAACGACGACTTGAAAACGAAGTCGAGGCCCGCCGCCTTAGCGCGATCGCGACACTCGCGCGCCATCATCAACGCATGTTCGGATGATTCAATTACGCAGGGACCCGCGATAATTGTGAGCCGGCCATCGCCAAAAGTGGCTTTGCCGACAGAAAAGGGTTTAGTCATTTTGATCCATGAAATAGGGCGTCTCCCTGGAGGCGCTCAATCGTCAGATGCCGAGTATACGCTTGACCTTGTCTAGAAATGAACTGGCCTGGGGTGGTTTGTGAGCTTGAGGAGGAGTTTTCTCGACGGGCGTCGCGCCAAGCACTTTGATCTCGTTTGACCCGGAACTCAGCGCACGCTTCTCGCGCAGTCGCGAGATGTCGACGACCAGACGCCCTGACGGCGACTCGACACCCGCGTCACGCAACGCTTCGATATCAGGCACGCTCTTGAACGCGTGATGCTCCAAACCGAGCCGCTCAGTGGTCTCTAACAAGTCACGCCGGAACTCAGCCGCGTTGGCAGGTCGATCGGCAGGTTGCTTTTCCAGCGCATGCAGCACGATGCGTTCGACGTCTTCAGGAATGGCAGCGACGATCTCTCGTGGCGAGTGTGGTGGATTGTTCGCGTGCTTCTGCGCGATCTCAGCCGGCGTCGCTCCGCTGAATGGAACCATCCCGGTCAGCATCTCATAAAGAATCACACCCAAACTGTAAACGTCCGCGGCCGGAGTCAACTCATTCCCGTTGTACTGCTCCGGCGACATGTAGCGCGGCGTGCCGATCACCGAGTTGGTATGAGCCAGGGTCGTCGCCTCTTCGTCGTCATCAGGCGCAAACTTCGCGATGCCGAAGTCGAGCACTTTGACGACGGCGGGCTGATCAGCGCTTTGCGTTACGAGAATATTCGACGGCTTCAGATCGCGATGAATGATTCCCGCTTCGTGAGCCGCTGCGACCGCGTCTGAAGCCTGCAACATCATCGAGATCGCGCGGGCGGTTTCAATCGGCGCTTCGCGGCTGAGGATCTCTCGGAGCGTCCGACCTTCGAGCAGCTCCATCACGATGTAAACGCAGCCTTCCGAAGTCTGTCCGAAGTCAGTCACGGAAACGGCGTTCGAATGGCGCAGGTGTACAGCCGCGCGCGCCTCGATCTGAAAACGAAGCCGGGCCACCTCGTCTTCCGACAATCGTTGGTGCAAAACCTTGATCGCAACGGGACGGTCCATCGATAGATGCCGGGCACGATACACCGCACCCATCCCGCCCTCACCAAGACGTTCCTCAACGCAGTACTTTTCGTCGAGCGTACGCCCTACGAATGGATCCGTTGCGGACAATGTAGACAGATCTGTCATTACATGAAGTGAGGTACTTCTGGGCAGTTAATTTAAACCGGTGGCCGGCTAATCTCCGCTGGTGGCGGTCAGCCGTTCGGGTACCACCAAATCGACGTCTCCATTCTTCTCCATTGAGGTCTCGGAGTGCAAACGATTTTCGTGCGCCGCCCGCACAAAGGCCGCAAACAGCGGGTGAGCGTCCAGGGGCTGCGATTTGTATTCAGGGTGAAACTGGCAGCCGACAAACCACGGATGCACGTCGCGCGACAGCTCGATCATCTCCACAAACTTGCCATCCGGCGACACACCACTAAACACCAAACCGTCTTTTTCCATCCGTTGACGATACTCCGGATTGAACTCGTACCGATGTCGATGTCGCTCACTGATCTCATCCGCGCCGCTGTAAACGTGTTGGACCAGCGAGCCTTCCAGCAACCTGCAAGGCCAGGCGCCGAGTCGCATAGTACCGCCTAACTCCTCGACATCAACCAGGTCGCGCAACTTAAAGATAATCGGATGCGGTGTTTCGACATCGAACTCAGTCGAATCAGCATCCTTCAACTCACAGACGTTGCGTGCATACTCGATACAGGCAGTCTACATTCCCAAACAGATTCCGAAGAACGGCGTGCGTGTTTTACGAGCGTAAGAGATCGCGCGAATCATCCCCGCCACACCACGTTTACCAAATCCGCCGGGCACCAGAATGGCATCGAAGTCACGCAAACGAGTCTCGTAATCCTCGTCCATCAACTCTTCCGACTCGATCCACGTCACATCGACGCGGACGTTGTTTGCGACACCGCCATGCGTGAGGGCTTC
>JAICQI010000525.1 GCA_025937955.1 Pyrinomonadaceae bacterium | reverse complement strand
GCTAACCGGAATCCTCAACGAAATTCGGTCCTGCAAACCAAGCCGCACCAAACCTGCCGACGCAAGAATCAACGCATCGTACTGGCCTTCGTCGAGCTTTCGAATTCGAGTGTCAACGTTGCCACGCAGATCTTTAATTACAAGGCCGTCGCCGAAATAACATCTTAGCTGTGCGAGCCGGCGTGGGCTCGACGTACCAACGATCGCTCCACGCGGCAGATTCCCAATCGCTGTGGCGTCAACCTCCGAGCCTGCCGCCAGCACCAACGCATCGCGCGCATCTTCACGTTCGCAGATCGCACTGATGGTCAGCTCCGTGGGAAGTATCGTCGGCAAATCCTTCAGCGAATGAACCGCGATGTCGATGCGACGATCGAGTAGCGCATCTTCCAGTTCTTTCGTGAACACACCCTTGCCACCGATCACTGACAAAGGGTCCTTCTTCACGTCGCCAGTGGTCTTGATGACCTCGATGCGGACGTCAATCTGTGGGTTGAGGGACAGCAAACGCTCGCGGGCGTGTTCAGCCTGCCAGAGTGCGAGCTTTGAACCACGCGAACCGATGACGAGAGTACGTGACATCGTCGCTCACTCCTCGAGACCGAAGGGATCTTTCGGATCGTCAGTCTCGCTGGTCTCGTAAAAGCGACGCATCTGGTTCAGGATCGGATGTGAGATTTTATTGACCGTCGACATGAGCAGCGCCTCGATCGCGGTTTCCTGATCTGCTGTCAGTGGGCCAAGCCGTTTGCGCTGCCTCGTCATCTCCGATCGTGCAATGTCCTGCATGTTCTGTCGCAACGCGCCGATGCTTGGTCCAAAGTCCATCAAACGCAACTTCTGCTGAAACTGCATCACTTCCGACTGCACGATCAGCTCCGCTCGTTCTGCCTCACGCTCGCGCTCGCGAATATTCGAAGAGATAACTGACTCTAAATCATCGATATCGAAAAGAAACACGTTCGGAATTTTCCCGACCGCGGGATCGATGTTGCGCGGCACACTGATGTCGATAAAACAGGTGGGACGATTGCGACGGCTCGCGAGTGCTTTGCGTGTTCGTTCTCCAGTGATCACGTAATCGGGCGCGCCGGTAGAACAGATAACGACATCGGCTTCCGCGAGAACCTGGTCGATCTGATCCAGTGAAACCGTGTTGGCGCCAAACTCACCGGCGATTTGTCGCGCTGTCTCTTCGGTGCGATTCGCGATAATGACACGCGTGACTCCGGCATTAACGAGATGCCGCGCGGAGAGCTCAGCCATCTCGCCGGCGCCGACGAGCATCACGGTGCAGCCCTTGAGCGAGTCGAAAATCTTCTTGCCGAGCTCGACTGCCATGTAACTGATGGAGACCGCGCTGGCGGCGATCCCGGTCTCGTTTCTGACTCGTTTGGCAACGCGAAACGTATGGTGGACCAGTCGATTGAGAATGCGACCGGCAGTGCCGGCTTCGACGGCGAGCGAGTACGCATGACGCACCTGACCCAGCACTTGAGGTTCGCCAATGACCATCGAATCGAGCGAAGAAGCAACGCGAAACAGGTGTCGCACCGCTTCTTCATCAGTGTGACGATAAAGGTGCTGATCGAGAAAACCGGCGGGCAGGCTACCAGAGGTATCGAGAAACTGTCTCACTCGTCCCGCGCCAAACTCGAGTTGATCGCTCGAGATCGCGCCCAGGATCTCCACGCGGTTGCAAGTTGAAACGATCAGTCCTTCACACACGACCACGCCATCGACGAGTTGGCGCAGGCCATGGGCACACGCTTCGTCGTTGAAGGCGAGTCGCTCGCGGATTTCCACCGGAGCTGTCTTGTGGTTGACTCCAACCAGGAGTATGGACATCTCTTTCACCCAAACACGTGATAACTATCCAGAAACCGTGTCCCCAAAAACGTCAAAAGCACTAACCCAAAACCAACCACTCCGAGCCACGCCGCGCTTCGTCCACGCCAATTTGGCGTGAAGCGATAGATAATCAACACCAGATAAAGTAACCACGTAAGTAACGCGAAAATTTCTTTGGGATCATTCCGCCAAACTTGGCCAAATCTTGTCGACGACCAAATCATCCCACTCGCGATTCCGAGCGTCAGCAGCAATAAACCGAGAGCAGCGGCGCCTGTGGCTAATTCGTTAACCGTATTCAATGCCGGGAGTCGATGAAAGAAGGCGCTAAACGTCTTGAGTTTGAGTTCGCGTTCCTGGACTAAGTACATCACGCTGGCCATAAAGGCAATAACAAAGGCGGCATATGCAAAGATCAGGAGCGTTGTGTGAATGGGAAACAGCCAGGTCGCCGAAAAAGTAGCCGGTGCTGATGAGCTCGTTCCGATTAGCAGGGCAACGAGCGTTAGCACCGATATCAGCGGCATCACGAAAGCACCGACGGCTTGCGACCGGTAGCGATAGAGCACTATCGAATAAAGTGCTACGAGTGCCCAGGCAAGAAACGAGAGTGCTTCTCGCAAGGAGAAAAGCGGGTAATGGCCATCGTATACCCAATCAGCAATTAATACGACGGTATGCAGGATGAAGCCGGCAGCGGTCGACCACTCCGCAACGCGTTGCAGAGACCGGCGTTTGTTAACGAACGCCAGAATAGAGTGGATTGCGGCGATCAGATAAGCCGCTAAGACTGCCAGTAGTAAGGATCTCATCGGGAAATGCCGGAGATAGAATTCTAGTGGAAGAGAAGATCTCACGCAAAGGCGCAAAGTCGGCATAAAGAGCCGCTCAGAATGGCTTTCCGTCTTTGCGGCTTTGCGTGAGACGAACGCAACGTTATCCTTATGCCGGACATCCTAGGGCCGGATTAGGCTTCTTCGCTTCGTTTTCGACCAAAGTTCAGTTGATTGTTAGCGTTAGGGAGGACTGAGATGCATGCATCGCGTCTTGCCGTTTCACTTTTTCTCGTGGTGGCGTTAGCGCTGACTGCCGCGTTCGCCCAAACGAAACCCGCGAGCCAAAAGCCGAATCCACCCAAGCCTGCGCCAACTCAACCTGAAACCCCGCCGCAAGAACCACAGGACATCGAAACCCTCAAGACTGACACCGATCTGGTAACCGTGCCGCTGATTGCCTCCGACAAGGGCGGAACTTACATCACAGATCTGACGCACGAAGAGTTCGCGATCTTTGAGGACGGCGTCCAGCAACAGATAGCGTTCTTTGGAAGAGTCGCCGCTCCCTTTCACGTGGTGCTCATGCTCGATACAAGCTCGAGCACTCAGGACAAACTCAAACAGATTCAGCAGGCGGCGGTTGCTTTCGTCGAACAATTACAGCCGGTGGATCGCGTGAAAGTTATCTCTTTCGACGACAGCGTGAAGGACCTGAACGAGTTCACCAGCAACAGAGAAAGTCTGCGCTCGGCGATCTACAGCACGAAGTCAGGGGCGGGCACGAAAGTTTACGATGCGGTCGAGCTGGCTTTGAATACCATCCGGAATATTCGTGGCCGCAAGGCAATCGTGATCTTTACTGACGGCATGGATTGGCACAGCGATCACGCGACGTTTGACGGCACCATTCGTTGGCTGGATGAAGAAGGCGTGATGGTTTATCCGATCCGTTACGACACGCGCGCGACCACCGAAAGATTGGCGCGGGAACAGTCTGGCGGAGGAGCACCGCAGTTGCCGACGATCGGTGTCATTCGACAACCACCCCCGGGCGGCACGACCGCGCCGACGTTTCCCAGTGACGATCAAGTGCCAACATCCGGAACGCGACCCAAGACCGGTCCATTCGGATTGCCGCTTCCGGAAGACATCATGCGCCGCCGTCGCGAAGAAGAAGAACGGAGAGACCCGAACCGCGATCCTGGTCGGATGCCGCCCAACAGAACGCCACGCCTGCCCGGCGAGCCTCCCGACGATCGAACTCTGCCCGGAAGAACGAGCGGTCCCGATGACAACATCAAGGCGATGCTCGATATGGCTTACTTTACCGCCGACAGCTATCTCAGAGCGTTAGCAGAGAAGTCCGGCGGCCGGTTGTTGCGTGCGGACACATTGAAGTCACTGCCCGATGCGTTTGCGCAGATCGCAGCCGAGCTGCGCACGCAGTACATGCTCGGTTACTACCCGCTCAACAAAGAGCGCGACGAACGCTATCGCAACATCAAAGTAACTACGACGCGAAAGCAGGTCGTAATTCGCGCCCGCCCCGGCTATCTCGCCACGAACGCAAAGTAAGCCGCAGATAAACGCCGATCTGCGCTAATCCGCGTTCATCTGTGGCTTAAAAAATCTTTGTGTGCTACAAAACTCCCTCATGCCTGATCGAGCCGAAGCCTGGGAATTGTTGTGTGAATACACAAAGGGCGACAGCCTGCGTAAACACGCGCTCGCCGTCGAAGCTGCCATGCGCGCCTGCTCGAAACGTTATGCAGAAGGTCCCGCGGACGAAGACGAGTGGGGCTTAGTCGGGCTGCTGCACGACTTTGACTACGAGATGTTTCCGTCCGCCGATCAGCATCCATTTACCGGCGCTAACATCCTCTGCGGCCGCGGCTACTCCGATCGAATCATCCGAGCCATCATGGGCCACGCGACCTACACGGGCGTGCCTCGCGATACGGACATGGCTCGCGCACTCTTTGCCACTGATGAGCTCTGTGGTTTTCTCGTAGCATGTGCGCTCGTTAGACCTTCTCGCAGTCTTGACGACATGGAAGTCTCGTCAGTCAAAAAGAAGCTGAAGGACAAAGCATTCGCACGCTCGGTTAATCGCGACGACATCAAGCAAGGCGTCGTAGAGTTGGGGGTAAACATC
>JAICQI010000603.1 GCA_025937955.1 Pyrinomonadaceae bacterium | reverse complement strand
TAACGCGCGGAATTAAACTGGGGTGAGGTCCAGTCCTGAGTTGTAATAATGCGAACACTACGGGCGAACTATGCCCTTTTTAATGTTTCTCTGCCACGCTTCATAATTTCTGATGCGTCGCTTGGCTTGTTTGCGAGTTAACTTCATTTCCTGGGCTACGTAGTCTATGCGTGCAGTCCGATCCTTTTTCTTATCAAACCGGTCACCTGGCGCTCTCAGGTAAAACTTGTACGCGGTGGACCATTCAGCTTTTACTTCGTCGGTGGCTTGAACGCCCCGTGTCTCTGGCATGCCTGCGGGCTCCCTTCAGGAGGATTTTTCGACGGGGATTTTACACGGAGGAATTTTGAATTGCGAACGAAATTGGCTACGAACAGGCATAACAATCATAAAAAGCTCTTTAAATTGACATGACCGATCTTTATGTCTTTTGGGGCTGGTTTCGTTTCAACCAGCGCAGGACGGAAAGAGTGCTCAAAACGACGGCAATGCCGATTAATCCGTAAACAAGGTAAGTAACCACGTCCGAATTTATGAAGGCGATTACCTGGCGACCGAAATAAAGTGCCAGTATTGCCTCCGCGCCGAATCTAACCAGCCGGCCAAGAAAAACGGCGCTGAGTAGCTTTCCTCTTGAACACTGTAGGGCTGAAGCCGTCATTACAGCCGGCGTGAACGGGAATGGTGGCGGGATCAGAGTCGCGATGAAGACGGTGATGCCCATCTTGTTCTCGAGTTTTGACTTGAGTTTCTCGACCTTTCTTTCGCTTATGAAGCGTTCCAGTCCTTTCTCGCCTGCATTCCGCATCAACAGGTCGATCAGAAAGACGCCGACTACCGAGCCGATCGCGGAGACAAGGGCGTAAACAATCCACCACCAACCCTCGCGATTGGAACTAACTAAAGCAATCAGCAACAAATCGTTACCGAAAGGAAGTACAAGGAACGACGAGTCGAGCGCGCTCATCAGAAAAAGACCAAACACACCCATTCGCCGAAAAAATCGGAATAGTGTACTAGTGAAACTAAGAAGGAGCAGCAGGCGCAAAGATTCAGGACTCCCGTCTACAGTCTTGTGGGTTCAGGCGTAGAGGGGTCTACGATCGGTGGCGGCTGGTCCGGTTCACGGACCGGAGCCGGAGGTTGGGGATTCGAGTCGGGCGGCAACGGCACGGGATCAGGATTCTGATCAGGATACTGATCTGGATCGTACGGCGTTGTTGCAGAAATGTCAGGTTTATCCATAGCTCCTCTTCTCGTCGAAAGCTGCAAACACAAAGAAGCACAAAAGGCTTGCTTAATTCTTCGCGCCTTTTGTGCTTCTTTGTGGCAAACCTGCCAATCTTGTTAATCCGGCCGAATAGTCACGTTCTCGGCGCGCAGTCCGGGTGCAGGTCTCGCACGGAGCATCTGCTGGACGATTGCGAGCTGCGTCATGATTCTTGCTTCCGGCAAGTGAAATCTTGCTGATAGTGTTTCGGAACGCTCGAAGTCCTTTCTCGCCAGCTCCGCCAGTTCCTGACTAAACCGATTCACCATGTTGGTCAATCCGTTTCCGCCTTGCATCGCCATCTCACCGTCGCGGAACATGTTAATTTCAAACCCATTCAACACCGCGGCCGCCGCGAGCAATTCGTTGAGCTGACTGATGCCCGGATCCAGCACTTCAAAACTACGCGCCGTATCGAACGCGGCGAATGCGCGAGCCACTCTTAGCTGTTGGTCAAAATGCTGGTAAGACGTCGCGCGGCGATTAGTCATTCCTCTTGCATCTTCCAACAACTGAAGCGCCAGCTTCTGATTCGTTTTTTGCACGCCGTTCGCGACTTGTATCAGAAAGTCGATCTTCTCGTTCTCTGTCTGGAACCGCGCCATGGCTTGTCTTACGTCTTCGACGCGAGCGCTTTCTGCTTTCTTTGCCAGTTCACGCAACTCGATCCGCCTCATCACGTTGTCGCGAATGTTGGGCTGCAAATGATCGTTGGCAATCTGGCGCGCGCGATCGCTATCGCCTTCTTCCAGAGCTCTGTTAGCGGCTTGTTGATACAGGCGTGATTGCATCTGCTCAGGCGCTGTCGCCGCAGCCTGGACCAGTGCATCAGCAGTCGGCTCGCCCTGAGTGGAATTTAAGGTTTGTGCCAGGCTCACGGGCATGCCGAGCTCCGTCAACTTCTGCCGCAGTGATTGCGCTTTCGTCGGCAGGTACTGATCGACCACCGGCATTAGCATCTGCGACATCGCGAGTAGTCGGCGCGCACTGTTCTGTTCAATTTGCGCATCGGTAGGTGGTTGTGGACCACTAGTTGGTCGACCTCCAACACCGGAACCAACACCGGCTCGTCCGCGCTGAGCTGGTGCGCGATTCTGATTATTCTGGCCGGGCGTGGCCTTCAAAGCTCCATCAACGACTGCCGACAGCAAATCAACGTAGGCTGACTGTTCGAGGACCGGCAGCCGTTCTGTTGTCGGTTTTGAAGACACCGACGCTGTTGTCGTATCACTGGCGGCGCGTGGTCCGAGCCTGAGAAGGGTTACCAGCAATCCACTGGCTTCAGTGTTAGTCAGAAGATTCGCTGCTTGAAGTCGTTTGACAGTCTTCTCAGTGAGCTTTTCGGCGGCGTCTGGATCCTGTTTTCGAAGTTGGTTGATCACTTCCCCAAGCGTGACTGGAAATTGACCCTTCTCCAGCATTTGCTCCGCGTTCTGGGCCGCGAATTTTGGATCGAGAGCAGCGATGCGGCCGAGTAAGTTTTGTTCCAGGTTCTCATCTGTCATCGAGTTTGCGCGCGGGCCACGCTGGTCAGCGACAGGTTGCAAATTTGCGGGTGGTTTGGTGCTGGCGAGCAACTGGTATGCGAGCGCCACGTCGAATCGTGCGGCAGCCATTACCAAATCTTGTCTTAACTGAAAAACCCGCATGTTCGGGGGCGGTCCGACCGGTGGCCCGCCTTGATAAGCGAAACCATTGCCCTCGTTGATGGATTGAATACGACGGTCGATTGACGAGGACTGGCTGCGTCCTAATTCAGCTATGCCCTCCCCCGCCATCGTAAAGAGCGAACGGGCACGCCCCTGATTTTGGTTCCAGAGCATGCCGGCGGCGCCGATCTGCACGCGAACTCGATTCTCTATGAGTCGCAGCGACTGGGCTTCATCGATCACTTGATCGAGCAAGCGGTAGGCGTTCTTGTCGCTTTCGGCCTTTTGTTTTTCGAGTTCTTCAGCCGAGGGCTGCGTGGCTGGCTGGTCTTGAGCGGCAACCGGCCACGTCGAAAAACAAAACAGCCCCAATGCCAGGGTCAACACAAATATTTTTTTCATGAGCATTTACCTCTGGGAGAGAGATTGGCGGATCTTATCACGACCTGGGGAAAGGACGCCTCCTTGGAGTGCGGTGCCTTGGCACCGCTTTGGCCAATACATTCGGAGGCCAGACCAAAGCGGTGCCAAGGCTCCGCACTCCAAGGAGCGCCTTTTGGCGGGAACTTCACCATCCTCTTGCCGTATAATCCCCCGACATGTACTGCCCGTCCTGTGGTTCTGAAGAAAGGCAATTGAGTCAATTCTGTCGCGCTTGCGGCACGGATTTGCGCATCGTGCGGAACTCGCTCGAGAGCCCCGACGCGATCACGCAGTCGGCAGTTTCCGCACGCGAACACATCGGCATGGCAGTCGCCGACAAGATCCGGCAGATGGGCACCGCTAAAGAGCTCAAGAAAGTTGCGGAAGAGGTTTTGCCACACTTCGAGAAGTTTCTCGAATCGCCGGAGGAGCGACGATTGCGCCGGATTCGCGCGGGCGTGATCACCGCGGCCATCGGATTGGGCGCGTCGATCGTCGTGATTATAATGGCGATGGACAAGACCGATGTTTTTCCTTTCATAACGCCGGCTCTCGTAACCTTTCTCGTCGGCATCGGCGTAATCATAAACGGGCTACTCTTCACGTTACCGAAGAAACAACTCCCCGGGGATGTTTATGATGCGCTGTCGCAAAAGGCGCTTGATGCCAGCATGAACCGGATCCCTTACGAAATGCCGGCGCCCAACAACCTGACGAACGAGCTCGCTCCAGCGCCGGCGCCAAGACTGCAAGCCCCCTCGAACACTGAACACACCACGCACCACTTAAAATCATAGGAGCATCGGCGATGGCGGTTGTCCTGGAAGGAGGTTGCCGAGTCTCGATGATGGGTGAAGGCTCGCCGCAAGTT
>JAICQI010000955.1 GCA_025937955.1 Pyrinomonadaceae bacterium | reverse complement strand
GCTTTTAATTGAACTGATGGATACGCTGGTGGCGGCTGGAAACCGCAAGGAGTGGGCGCCCCGTGCGTTTCGCGAATTCGCGGCGCAGCGTCCACTAAACGCGATCAGCACGCGCAGCTATCCGTGGATCGAGATCGATTTCCCCGAAGACTACCGCCGCGCGGTAGACGAGATTCTTCCCGACCTAATTCAAAACGACCCCCTTGGCGATAGTCGGAATGCCGCACCAGTCCTGCGGTAAAAACATCTCCTTTGTGACTTTTGTGCCTTTTTGTGGCTAGTATTCTGAAATGGGTTTGAGCCGCATAACTCGGTTCGTGCAGGACTGGGATACCCGATGGCAGAGGTGGCGTGAACCGGATGTGCGGCGCGTGCTGGCGTACGTGCGCGCGCCGATGAATTACGTGGTGATGGCGCCCGTCTATCGACGAATGGCGACGGACCCGCGCGTAAAATTTTATTTCACGACCAGTCCCGGCGCGTCTCGCGAAGCCGACGTTTACAGTGAAGCCGAAGACGGCCTGAACGTAATCAACGCGAGTGAGGCGAAGTTCATGAAGTTTGACGCCTGTCTCGCCGCGGATTTCATCTGGCTGTCGTTGCCTCGCGGCACCAAGCGCGTGCAAATGTTTCACGGCGTCGCCGGCAAGTACACCAATGTGTACGACACGCCGGAACAATCAGCACGCGGTTGGGACCGTCTGTTCTTTATCAACCAGAGAAGACTTCGCAACTTTGTGCGCTCGGGCGCGCTCGACGCGAACAGCACTGCCGCCCGGCTCGTGGGAATGCCGAAAGTCGACTGTTTGGTGGACGGTTCGCTTTCACGCAACGCTGTGCTCGAGAACCTCGGTATCGATCCGGAGCGGCGAGTAGTTCTTTATGCACCAACATGGTCCGCGCATTCCTCACTGGTTAAGTTGGGCGCGGAACTCGTGGAACAGCTCGTGGCCGCAGGTTACGCCGTGATCGTCAAGCTGCACGATCGCTCGCACGATCCGCAACATGCAAATTCGGGCGGCGTTAACTGGGTCGCTCGCTTTGAGAAACTCCTGCGAGATAGTGGCGGTCACCTGGCGATGGGTAGCGACTCATGTCCGTATCTTTTCGCAGCTGATGTTCTGATCACGGACCACAGTTCAGTAGGCTTCGAGTACCTGCTGCTTGACCGGCCAGTGGTCCGTATAGAAGTTCCCGAACTACTCGCGGAGGCTAATGTAAATCCGGAGTATGTAGAATTGCTGGCCGACGTTTCGACGACGATCAGAAGCGCAAGCGAGATCGTCGGCGCGGTTGAGCGAAGCCTGGCGGATCCGGCGCGAAAATCTGAAGCGCGCCGGGCTGTTGCCGCCGATCTCTTTCATTGTCCCGGCCAAGCAACTGCAAATGCGGTAAAGGAATTATATGAGTTACTGGATCTCCATGCTCCTGAATCGAACCCTGGGTCGCAGCGTTAATCTGGCAAGACTCGCACTCCTTTTTGTCCTAATCCTACAGTCATGGGCACTCGCAAACGCCCAGAGCTCCGATGTCGTGTTATACGCGTCAGAGACTACCGCCAGGGTTGGCAATTGGCTGGTTGAAGCGGATGCTACCGCAGCCGGCGGCAACCGCATTCGTTATCCTGACGCAGGTGGACCAAAGCTCACGACAGCCTTCGCCAATCCAGCTCACTACTTCGAGACCACTTTCAACGCCCAGGCAGGCGTTGCATATCGTCTCTGGATGCGCGGCAAAGCCGACGCCAACTCCACCAACAACGACTCCGCCTGGGTGCAATTCTCCGGCAGTGTCGACAGTAACGGCACGCCCGTG
>JAICQI010000652.1 GCA_025937955.1 Pyrinomonadaceae bacterium | reverse complement strand
GGCCGCCGTCAAACAACCCATATAAAAAGCCGGGAGGCTTTGCCTCAAAAGTAGGAATCGCACTTGGATCGGGTCCGTACAGGGAGCGATAGCGCCCGGGGCAGTGATCAGCATGCAAGATTTCCTAACGATTCTTGACTTCCATGATTTGACCAGGTCGCTATCGCTCCCTGTACTGACCCGATCCAAGAATGATTTTGGACTTTTGAGGCAAAGCCAAGCCGGGAAAAAGAAGTAACACGACTCTCGATAAAGGAACCGCCATGAAAGCTTTACACTTAGGGCTAATTCTCGTCATCCTGCTGGGTCCAGGCAACATCCGAACGAGAGCTAACCAGCAAAAGCAAAACAATGACCCTAGTACGAAGGAAGGACTTAAGATTTCTTTGATTTCGCCCAAAGTCAAGTATAGGCGAAGCGAGAAAATCAAGCTGCACGTGATGCTAAGCAACATCACCCCTAAGAACATCTACGTGTTGGGATCTCTCGGTTGGGGATACAACGCAAGTCTACTTTTGCATGTCCGCGATGCATCTGGAAAAGAGATTGACCCTGAGGGATTTCCGGACGATCAGACGATCGTTGACCCCATGGACGAAGGCGCTTTTGTGCGACTACCGCCGAGGCAGTTCATAGGCACGAATCTCGTGGGGGACCTGAAGTTCTTGAATATGAATAAGCCCGGGAAATATTCTATCTACATTGAATATTTCTCAAAGATCGAAAGTTCTGCAGTCAAACAGAAGCCGTTCTGGGGCATCGAAAACGGTACAATATTCTCAAATCTGGTTTGGGTCGAGATCATTCCCTAGTTCACCTTCACCAGTCCTTTGGCTGCTGGACGGTGTCAAAGAGAGGACTTTTGAGGAAAGCTTACTTCTCACCAACTAACCCCCGCACCGACTCGATCAATTTCGCCGGATCGTAGCCAACGCCATCCTTGAATACTAATTGAACGTTGCGAATGTCTCGGATATTCGCCGCGGGATTGCCGCGCACGATCACGATGTCCGCCTGCTTGCCGGTCGCCAGCGTGCCGATGCGACTATCTTCACCGAGAAACATTGCACCGTTCAGCGTCGCGATTCGGATTGCTTCCTCAGGAGTGAAGCCCGCCTGCACCAGCAACTCCACGCCACGCTGATCACCGAACCCTGCAACAACCCCTCCCCATCCCGTTGGATCAACTCCCGTCATCAACAAACCACCAGCCTTAACAAACTCGCGCTCAAACTCCATCTCCTTCTTTAGCACCACCTCCCAGAGTTTGGACCACCGCGGATCCTTCTTGCCCTCCGCCAGGCTCGTACGACAATCAGCGAGAGCATCTTCAGTGAGAACGTCCTGCATTCTCGGATCCAGTTCAAATTTCTCTTTTACAAACGATTCGAACACAGCCAGGGTCGACGTAACCGCGACTCGACGAATAACAAGTTCCCGGATCATTCGCTGCACCGGTTCGCTCTGTACATCAATGCGAGCCAACTCAGGCAGCCACTCACTTCGTTGGGGGCATTCACCGGCCTTCTTCCTCGAGAAGAACTCCGTGTCGACCGCTAGTCCGTGCTCAAGATTGTCGATACCGGCCTGGGCGGCTTCTACAAAACCCGCTGCGCATACGTGTCCTGTAACCTTCAGCCCGCGCTTGTGCGCCGCATCAACAATAGACTTAATCTCGGTGCCGTTTATGTTCTCGTAGATTTTCAGTGAGGTAATGCCCTGATCGGCCCACTCGTTGATGACCTTGGCTACTTTTTGCGGATTAACCAAATCGCCGGCACGCCTGTCGATATACAGACTGCTGAGGTGAATTTTCGGTCCTGCCAATCTACCCTTGTCAACCGATCTCTTTACGTATTGGTCAGTATCGAGGTCCAGCGCGCCGGCGGTGCGAATCGTAGTCACGCCGGCAGCAAGATAAAGTGGAGCAAAACTCTCAGGGGCCTTGACGTAGCGCTCACCCCCATCGATGGCATAAAAGAGATGTTCATGCATTCCCACCAACCCGGGTATTGCAGTATGCCCACTCAGGTCCAGAGAAGTGGCGGATGGTGGAACGTTAATCTGTGCTGTTGGACCAATGGCAGCTATGCGACCTGACTCGATGATTATCGTTTGATCCTCGCGCACCACCTCCCCCGTTCCATCAATTACACGAATGTGCTTGAGTGCAATTACCGGGTCCTTTATTACGATGAATTCGGCGGTAGTGCGGCGCTTACACGAGGGTGCGAGAAAGACGAGGATGAGAACAATAAAAAGACCGAGTTGTCTTACCGAGAGACGGATTGTCATTCAATGCTACTCCGTCCCTTAGGTTAACATCCCCTGCAGCAGACGCGTACGAAAAGATTTGACTTGGTCCGATGACTCTCAACTAGTCGAAGATCACTCGTACCGTAGCGCCACCAATGGATCGACTCTCGTTGCGCGTCGCGCCGGGATGAGACAGGCGATTAAGGCGACGAGGGAGAGGCTGATCGAGACGAGAACAAAGGTGGTTATGTCTGTTGCGCTTACGCCGAATAAGAGACTGGCCATTAGTCGCGTCGCTGCGTATGCCGCTACGAGGCCTAAGGCCACTCCAACTACTGTCAGTCTCATGAATTGGACCAACACCAGTCGCAGCACGTCTGCGCCTTGCGCGCCGAGTGCCATCCGAATGCCAATCTCCTGGGTTCGCTGCGTAACCGAGTAAGAGATCACGCCGTAAATTCCAGAGACAGCCAGCACGAGCGCGAGTACTGCAAACAGGATCAGGATCGTCAAAGCAAAGCGACGCGTACTAACCGAATCCCGAATCAGCTCGTCGATTGTTTGAATCTGGTATACGGGCTGGTCCTTATCGACTTCGCGAATCGCCGCCTGAATTGCAGCCAACGTGCTCTTCGGGTCGACACTCGTGCGCACGGCGAGGTTCATGCGGCGATAACGTCCGGCCATCTGTCCGAGTGCAAAATAGATTTCGGGCCTGATTCCCTGGTCGAGTGCTGACTGAGCCGAGTCTTTAACCACACCCTTAACAGTAAACCACGGGCTCTTCGAATCAGGATTACCAATCTTGATTCTTTTGCCGAGCGGATCCTCATTGGGCCAGTAGCGATTAGCCATCGCCTGGTTCACGATCACCACCGGCTGCGCCTGCGGACCATCGTCAGCAGAAAAGACCTGCCCGCCAACCAACGGGATCTGCATGGTTGAAAAGTACTCAGTACTCACGGTACGGTTATCAATGCTCTGCGTTTGTGCTCCGGCATTCGCCACGCTCTCGACCGTGATGGGCCAGTCTTCCGTGTAAACAAACGGCATGTGTGAAGCAACGCCCGCCGCTTCAATCCCCGGCAACGTCTTCACGCGATCGATCACGCTTTGAAAAAAGATCGCATTCTGTGCACCATCTTTCGACTTCGCCGGCGATCGATTGATTCGCATCGACATGACGTCGGTGCTCATCCCCGGATCGATGTTCGTCAGCTTCGCAAAACTCCGGATCATCAAACCCGCCATCACCAGCAGAATCAACGACAGACCAACTTCAGCAACTACAAGCACACTCTGCGCGCGTCGCGCTGCTACACCGGCGGTTGCTCGTTGACTCGCCGTTTGCAAAGCCTCGCGCGTCTGTGTTCTCGATCCTTGAATCGCGGGCCAGAGCCCGAAGATGAACGCTGTTAACAGCGAAACGCCTAACGTGAAGAGCAGTACCGGCATGTTCATCGCGACTTCCACGCCGGGCGGTATAGTGCCGGGGGGAATGAGTTTGAAGAGCAAGCGTGTTCCCCACGAAGCGATCAGCAGTCCGAGACCGCCGCCCATTAATCCCAAGACACCGCTCTCGACAAGCATCTGCCGGAAGATCCGCGCGCG
>JAICQI010000725.1 GCA_025937955.1 Pyrinomonadaceae bacterium | reverse complement strand
TGATCAGTATGCGAAATTGCTATCGATTTGCGTTCGAATGAGTGACCCACGCTATCGCAGGTGGTACTGACTATGTCCAACAAAAATTTCGACTTTTGAGACAAAGCTTATCTCGAGTCTGGATTCAATGCCGCCTTCTGCGAACACCTCACAAATGGACGAAGCATGCGTTAACTACTCAGTAAACGTTCGAAAAAGTGACGATGAGGAAAATCAACCCGAATTACAATAACTGAATGGTGGTGAACCCTTCAGCAGCGGCCGCCTCTGAGAGATTTCCATCCGCCCCGATCAGGGCACGACCCCGCGGGTGGTCCCCGCACCAAACCAGAGCAGCGGCCAACTGGAGAGCGTCTACCGCTCGAAGCTTGTGAACACGGAGCAGACGCTCGGCTCGGTCTCGTACCTCTTCCGTTGGTTGGACTTCGTTCCAACGACTGCGCAAGTAGTCGAGGCGTGCGAAGGCCTGTCTGCTGTCTTTAGAGTTTAGTATCCCGTCGCGGGTAAGCCGATTCAAAGAGCTCACTGCCTCGATAACCGTCCCCCACCAGACGACCTGCCGGCTATAAGTTCGGGCCGTCTGCCTCGCTTGCGCGCTCTGGACCTGGAAGCAACAGAGAGGCACGAGCGCACTCGTGTCCCAGAACGCAGTCATCGGTACCCGTGTCTTTCCCCCGCTCTTAGTCTTCATCACGTTCCTGTTCGACTGCACGACGCAAAGCAGCAGCAGAGACACGCGGACCCGGCATTGCCCAAAAGGACTCGTCAACATGGCCCTTTCCTAGGCGTAGTTTCCCTTGCGATGCAAGGGCCAGCAGCTCTTCATCCTCGTCTCTCGAACGTGCGAGCGGAACGATTCGGGCGACCGGCTTGTTGCGGTCGCGCACCAGAATCTCTTCGCCGGCCTTAACATCGTTAAGATATACGCTCAGACGATTTTTCAATTCAGCAATGTTCACGCTTTTCATCACCTGACCTCGTTTGGCAAAGTATACAATGCTACAAAAGCCGCTTGTTCATAGCCATTATAGCTAAGTAAGAGCATAGCAAATAGATTAAACGGTCGGTGAGGCTCATCTGGAACCAAGGCTGACACCAAGGGACATTTAATTGTGGACTTCTAACTGGAAACTGTAGCGCGAGCTTTGTCTTCTAAGGGTCGCAAGGTGTGATAGATCAGCGCGTGTGTTGGGACCTCGATACCTGCTTCATGTGCCATGCGCACCACCGCTCCGTTCTGTGCGTCAAGTTCCGAAGGTTTTCCAGCGGCAATGTCGCGTTGCATTGAGCTGGTTGCGTCGTCCTGCAAAGCATCGACAAAGGCCATCACCTTGTCAACGGAATCCGGTGGCAGATTGATTCCGCGCGCGTGGGCCAGCGCGTAAATCTCTTGCATCGCTTGTAGCATCTGCGTGCGCCATTGCGGATCTGTGCGAAGGATTCCAGCAGGGGCGTTGGCAATCGCACCAATGCCACTAAACGATGCGATGAAGAGAAATTTGGTCCAGAGTGCGACTTGAATATCTTTCGCGATGGTTATCTCCACGCCGGCTCGCTTGAACAGTTCCTCGATCGTGGCGATGCGTTGGGATTGTCTATTGTCGAGTTCGCCGATAATAACTGAAGGCATGGCACCGGCGTGTCGAATATGACCCGGCTCGACGACAAAACTGACAATCCGGCAAAGACCTCCGATGACGCTTTCAGGACCGAGCGTATCGACGAGCTGCGACGCCGCGTCGACGCCGTTTTGTAAAGGAAGCACTGTTGTGTTTGCGCCGACCAGAGGTTGCATCGCACGCGCCGCCTCAGGCACTTGCCACGCTTTGACACCGACGAGTACGAGATCGACCACGCCAACATCGCTGACCGTATCTGTAGCTGCGGCGGGATAAATCACGAAGTCGCCATTACGACTATCAACCTTCAGTCCTTTCTCCTTGATCGCGCGTAAGTGGTCGCCACGAGCAATGAAGATCACGTCCTCGCCAGCCTCGGCCAGCCGCCCACCGAAGTACCCGCCAACGCCGCCTGTTCCAAAAACCGCTATGCGCATATGAGCATCTTGTAAACGAATGTGGTTCAGAAGCAAGTCTTAAGGCCCGATGTGTTACCATGCGGGCGCACATCAAACAGGAAAATAATCGCCTTGACTACAAATAACTCTTCCCACCCCGCGAAGCTCCGTCATGGGTTCGACCTGTTTTGGATCAGTTTTCTAATCCTATTTCTCGAACTCGCTGCCATTCGCTGGTTTCCGGCACACGTTCTTTACCTGACATTTTTTACGAATGCGGTGCTGCTGGCTGCGTTCCTTGGCATGTCGGTCGGCTGCCTGGCTGCCAATCAGAGGAGATCCTATGTGAGGTGGACACCGCTACTGCTCGCCATCGCCATGGCGGTTGCGCTGGCCGTTGAGATCAGCAGTGGCTCGTTTGTTAAATTCGTCGACGTCGGTAACCAGTCATCGCCCGAGCAGATCTACTTCGGGACCGAGTATCACAGTCAGGACTTGTCACGCTACGCCATTCCCGTCGAAGTTATTTGCGGCTTCTTTTTCCTGATCATAGCGTTCGCCTTTGTTGGTCCAGGTCAGGAACTGGGCCGCGCGCTTAAACGTTGGCCCAACCGCTTGCAGGCTTACACTCTCAACATCGCCGGCAGCCTGGCGGGGATCGTGATCTTTGCGGCGTGTTCGTGGCTTGAGGTGCGGGCGTTCTGGTGGTTCCTACTGGTTGCGGCCGGGCTCAGTTACTTCTACTTCGTTTCGCCTGTACACCGCTTTCAAAGACGACTGACCGGCTGGAGTTCGTTAACGGTTCTGTCGCTGTTGTTCGTGGTCTCGTTGGCAGCCTACGTGCCCGTACATAACGACTATCCGGGGCAGAGCAAAGCGCAGCAACTCTGGTCACCTTACTACAGAATTGATTTCAAGGAAGCTGACCTGTCGCTCTCCGTGAATCTCATCTATCACCAGCAAATGGTATCGCGCAAAGAAAACTTCCCGGCGTACGCGCTGCCACACCTGTTGAATCGAGACGCCGGCAGACCTGCATTCGAGAACGTGCTGATTATCGGCGCGGGCTCAGGCAACGACGTTAGCCGCGCGTTGCAATGGGGCGCGAAACACGTCGATGCGGTGGAGATCGATCCTGCGATCCAACGCCTGGGCAAAGCGCATCATCCGGATGGTCCATACTGGGACGAGCGCGTTGAAGTTCATCTGGACGACGGGCGTAACTTTCTGCGCTCGACGGATCGCAAGTACGATCTGATCATTTATGCGCTGGTCGATTCTTTAGTGCTTCACAGTGGTTACAGCAACATTCGTCTCGAGAGTTTTCTCTTCACGCGACAAGCATTTGACGATGTTCGCCGTCACTTGAAACC
>JAICQI010000750.1 GCA_025937955.1 Pyrinomonadaceae bacterium | reverse complement strand
GTTTACGAGATAGAAGCCAGAGCAGCGGAAGCGCGCGCCCAGGCCTTACGAGCGGTTGAAGAGGCGCACAACCTAGCGGAAGAGGCGGTCCAGCAGCTTAAATCGGACTTCTCCGCATGGGACGTGCGCGCCGAGGCGATGGCCGGCACACCCGCGCCAGCGGTGACTAAAGAGGCCGATGATTGGAACGCGGACCTGATTGTCGTAGGCACGCACGGTCGTTCGGCGCTCGGGCGGCTACTCATGGGCAGCGTCTCTAAAAAAGTAGCTGCGGAAGCGCATTGTTCGGTTCGCGTGGCGCGCTACCCGGTGGAAAAGAGCGACTCACCGATCAACATCGTCGTCGGAGTTGACGGCTCATTGAGTGCCTTGGCCGCAGTGCGTGAGGTGGCACTTAGGACGTGGCCTGCGGGCAGCGAAGCACTCCTGATCGCCGCCAACAACTACAGCAAGTCGCCGGGAATCGTACGCATTCCTTCGGCTGCCACCAAGGCCGAGTTGGAAAACATGGCGGAGGAACAGACGTTGAGCCCACAGAATTTGATCGAGATCGCTGGAGAAGATCTGCGCGCAGTGGCTGGCCTGCACGTGTTATCTGAAATCACGCAGGGCGACCCGAAGAGCGTGCTGATCAGTGAGGCGAAGACGTTTGACGCGGACTGCATCTTCGTCGGTTCCCGCGGCTTCAACAGCCGCCTCGAACGCCACACGCTCGGAAGCGTCTCTGCGGCGGTGCTAAATGGGGCGCACTGTTCGGTCGAGGTTGTGCGCGCGAGAAGGACCCCATCAGTCACTTGATTCCAGCCAGGCCACAGAAGCGGAGGCGCTCACGTCCAGGGTGCCTAGAGGATGAAGCAAATGTCCGTCATCACTTTTGAGGTTCTCTTTATCGTTCTGCTGCTCATCGCTAACGGCGTGTTCGCCATGTCGGAACTGGCAGTCGTCGCTTCGCGCAAGAGCCGCCTGCAAAGGATGGCCCACTCCGGAGACACGCGAGCGAGCGCGGCTCTTGCGCTGGCGCAGCAACCGGAACGCTTTCTCTCCACTATCCAGATCGGTATCACGCTGGTCGGCATCCTCGCCGGCGCGTTCGGCGGCGCGACCATCGCCGAGCAACTGGGCGCAAAAATCAGTACATTCCCGTCGCTCGCACCCTACGGCGAAGCCATAGGATTAATAGTCGTCGTGCTCAGCATCACATACCTTTCGCTGGTCATCGGCGAACTGGTCCCGAAGCGTCTCGCCCTGAACAACCCGGAACGCGTCGCCTTAGTGGTCGCTGGCCCGATGCGTGGACTGGCGCGGCTGGCCTCCCCCGTGGTGAGCCTTCTGAGTGTCTCGACCTCGGCGGTTCTCACATTCCTGCGCATGAGAGCTCCGACGGAGCCTCCGGTGACAGAGGATGAGATCAAACTGCTGATCCAACAGGGCACGCAGGCCGGAGTGTTTGAGGAGGTCGAACAGGAGATCATCGAGAGCGTCTTCAGGCTTACAGATCGCAGCGTCGAAGCGCTGATGACGCCGCGCATAGGAATCGTTTGGCTTGATATTAATGACCCGCCCGAAACACTTCACCGTAAGGTAGCCGAGAGTACGTATTCGAGGTTTCCGGTCTGCCGCGGCACCTTGGACAATCTGCTGGGGATAGTTAAGGCCAAGGACATGCTCTCGCGCTGCGTGTCCGGCGCGTCTCTCGACCTTCAGGCCGATTTGAAGCAGCCACTCTTCGTCCCGGAATCGACTCCGGCCATTCGTGCGCTCGAGATGTTCAAGGCCGCACGCACGCATCTCGCGCTCGTGATAGACGAGTACGGCGCCGTCGAGGGGCTTGTAACTACAAACGACATACTGGAGGCAATTGTGGGCGACATCGCGCCCGTGCAGTCGGAGTCGGGCACGGACGCCGTTCAACGCGAGGACGGGTCATGGCTTATGGAAGGCACTATGCCCGTTGATGAGTTCAGGGAGATCTTCTCCGTCGGAAGGCTGCCGGGCGAGGAGCGTGGCGTATACCACACGCTCGCGGGCTTCATCCTTTTCCATCTGGGGCGCGTACCGTCGGAGGCCGATCACTTCGAGTGGCACGGGCTGCGCTTCGAGATCGTGGACATGGACGGCAAGCGCATAGACAAGGTGCTGGTCATGGCAACTAAAGCGTCCGTGCCACGCGCCGTGGGTAATTGAAAGAGTTGAAGGGAAGAGATGTGGACGAGCAATGTCCCACATACCGATTAGCGCGGAGGCGACTATATGGAATGGCTAGCCGATGTTTCGATGGCACTGGTCGAGCCGCGCACTCTCCCTATGATGGGACTCTGGTAGTTTCTGGTGGTCCAACTATACCGATGCTGTCGTCTGAGAATTTTTTATTCGCGTTAATCCGCAATCCTTTGTGTTGTTTAGTGATTTAGCTATGGAATACATAATAGAACTTTTTACTTTCCAACTCGCAGCAGCAGCGCTAACTGCTTTCGCCGACGGTATGCCAACTATCTGATTGATCATTCAGTTCGTTGGTCGTTATGAGTTTTTAGTGCCTCTCGGCGATTTGTTCTGGGGCGCTGCGAACGGCAGTGCGTTCTTTTGGCCAGCGGGAATGTTGTGGGTGTTCGTAAGATTGAGCGGTGAGCCCCCCAAGTGACCCACCGCTCAGCTCGTGCCATATGGCTATGGCATGGGAGGTCCAATCCCACACTAGAATCCTAGAAGAAACGTAGGTTTGAACCATCGGAAGATCCACTCACGCCAATTCAGTGAAATCACTCATGTCCCAGGTAATTGCCTGTCGCTTGCCGCACTGCAATAGTTCAACTAACCGTTCCAATTCACAACGGCGCAGAAACTTAGGACCAACCGAACAAGTGATAGTAACTTGACACCAGAGTCATAGTTGCCGCGCCGGTGAACTGATCACTGGCATTTCGCTTGCTCAAACGTTTGTATTATCGACGCGAATCTGAAATCCACGCTCAGCAGTACGGTGTCAGCCAATACTGTCTTTGCCGAATCTTCAGCTCGGCAACCGCCCAAATTCCCCACAGGCGGAACGCAACTCGTTAACACAGAAAGAAGGGAACTGTGATGGAGGTTATACAAGATCGGACAAAGGACGAGGTAAATCATGAACGACGTGAGATTCTCCTCCAACTCGAAGGGTGGCTCGAAACCCCGCTTATTCTACTCGGCCTAATATGGCTCGTTTTGCTCGTCGTTGAACTGCGTTGGGGCCTCAGTCCTTTATTAGAGACAATCTCCATACTGATC
>JAICQI010000216.1 GCA_025937955.1 Pyrinomonadaceae bacterium | reverse complement strand
CGTGTCAAAGTCGTTGATATAGAGCTTCGCATTTGGCAGCACCTCATGTGCGACGCGGAATGCTCGCTCGATGTACTCCGTACCCGTGATATTGAACCACGGACTACGCCGGAAACCGTCTGGCTGAGACGGATCGATTACCTCATTCACGACATCCCACGCATAAATGTCGTTGCCGAAGTGTGTGAGGACTGCGCGAATGTGGTTCTCCAGTCGTTGCAACAGCAGCGCCTTGTTTTCCGGAGTGGGTGTCATCGGGTTCCCGCTTGGATCATTAAATAGCCACGCCGGATTCTGTTGGTGCCATATCAACGTGTGACCTCTCACAGACATGTTATTGGCCTTGGCAAACGCGACTTGAGCGTCCGCCGTGGCAAAGGTGAAATTGCCTTCGGTGTTTTGCAACGAGCTCCACTTCATATCGTTTTCTGAAGTGATGCTGTTGAAGTGTTTGCTCAGGAGAAAAGCGTGTTCTCCCGTTAGATCTCCCTGCCATACCGCTGCGCCAATCGGGAAGTAAGCGGCGAATGCCTGGTAAACGGAAGGGATGTCGCGCTCAGCCACGGGAGGCGGGACGAAAGCGATCTGAAAATCATCAATGTAGAATGAAGGTGTTCCCGTGTTCGATTCAACATAAAGAGTCAACGAAGTGTTCGCCAGCACAAGATCGAGTGTAGCTGTCAGTCGCACCCAGGCGCCGGAGGTGACCGTCGTGTTTGGCACGACTGTGTGGAACGTAGCCGGAAATGATCCGATGTTTCTTTGCAGGCTCACGCGGAGTTGCGAGTTGGGTTCACCGGGAGCAAGCTTCGCCCAAAGTGAAATACGATAACGAGAACCATTGAACATCACATTGGTGACGTTGAATGCCGGACCACGAAAAGCAGAAGTTCTGCCACTGGTCAGCAGACTAAAATTCCCGCTGTGTTGGTCTGCAGTGGTAACCGTTAACACCTCATCGCCGATACGTGGAGCCCAACCTTCACGTGTTCCCGATTCAAACGTCGAAGACGCTCCGGTTGTATTTGCTGGTGGCCCTGGAGGCGGAGCCAACTGGGTGATGCTAAAGCTGTCGATGTAATAAGAGGACGTCGGAGTGGTCGCTTCAACATACAACAAGAGACCTGTGTTGTCGGTGTTGAAGGAATAAAGCGCATTAAATGTGGTCCAGGCTGCGTCGGTGACGCCGTTGGTTGCGCTCGAGGCTACCGTATCGAACAGGTTGCCGCTGCCTGTCGGTGTTCGCTGAACAGTAACTCTGACGGTAGTGGGCGCCTGCCCTGCGACGAGTCGGACAGAAACTGTTACCTGGTAAGTAGCACCTTTAATTAAGGTGTCGAGGACGTTCAGGCTTGGTCCATGGAAACCTTGCGTTCGGCCTGTAGTCTTCAGGCTATGAGTGCCGGCCTGTGCTGCTTCGGTTGAGTTTGTCAGCACGACGCCGCCACCGCGAGGGATCCATCCCTGGACAGTGCCGTCTTCAAAATCGTTTTGAATGATCGTTTGCGCGTGAGCGGTAGACGACACAAGTAAGAGTGTAAGAACGCAGAGGGCGTTGGCTGCGATGAGCTTCAATACGAAGATGGACCTGTTCATATTGTGAGACATGGTTTGTCCTCTTTTCCAGTTGCGCTTGAGCTGGGGGGAACTCTTTATGGGGGTTTTGTTCGGGACACGAACTAAATACCATTTTCACGGCCACCGGTCAAAATATTTTTACAAGATTTGAATTCTCATCAAATCACGACGCGTTGATACAGACGCGCGCCGATCATTACCAATACCACTGTCGAAACCAGTAAGACCGCAAAATCTACCGCCAGACCAAAATTGCTGACTCCGCCCTGAAGCATTAACGCACGCAGTGCATCGACCTGGTAACTCAGCGGGTTGACGAGCGAGACCACGCGGAGCCAGTCGGGCATTAACGAAAGCGGATAAATCGCGTTACTCGCGAAGAACAACGGCATAGTCAATAACTGACCGATTCCCATGAAGCGTTCGCGCGTTTTCACCAGGCACGCGATGATGAGTGAAAATGTCGAGAACAAGGCAGCACCGAGCACGATCACGGAAATCACGCCCGCGAGCGCCAACGGATTCCAATTCACCTTTACTCCTAACAGCCATGCGAGCACGTATATGATCAGCGCTTGTGGAAGCGCACGGACTGACGCCGATAATGCCTTGCCCAGCACCAGCGCTGCTCGCGGCGTAGGACTGACCAGAAATTTATTTGTGATTCCCAGGTCGCGCTCCCATAGGATCGCTACACCCAGGAAAATCGAGACGAACAGAGCGCTCTGCCCCAGGATGCCGGGTGCGAGGAAATCGAGATAGGGAATTCCACCGGTCGGGATTGCGCGCGCTCGCGTGAACACTGCACCAAACAATAGAAGCCACAGCAGCGGCTGGATAGCGCGCGTGATGAGCTCGCTGGGATCATGGCGCAGCTTGCGAATCTCAAACTCGGTGATTGCGAGTGTCTTACTAAAAAACGCAGTGACGACAGCGAACGGGTTGGTGGGAATTGAGATCGACGAGTTAGCCAAGCCTTTTAGCCGTGCGTCTTCCTCTTGAAGTCTCACGATAGCTTCCTCCCGATTCCAGCGTATCCCCTGCATAGTGAACGAAGACATCACCCAGCGTCGCTTGATCATTACCAACGGATGCTTTTAGACCAGCTGGAGAATCATCTTTGACTATCTTGCCGCGGTGCATGATTGCGACACGACTGCACAGCCTTTCAGCCTCTTCCATGTAATGCGTCGTTAGAAAGATCGTGGTACCGAAATTAGTACGTAGACTCTCGATATGCTCCCAGACCGCCTGGCGTGCGATCGGATCCAAACCGACAGTCGGTTCGTCCAGGAATAGCAAGACGGGTCGATGCAACGTCGATTGGGCTATCTCCAGTCGTCTAATCATTCCGCCGGAGTATTGGCGCGCAAGCTTACCGGCCGCATCGGTCAACCCAACCAGAGTCAATGCGTCATTGATGCGCGATTCGCGCTCAGCACGCGGTATCTCGTATAACTTTGCAAAGATCGATAGATTCTCATGACCAGTCAGCGACGGATCGATTGAGATCATCTGCGGCACATAGCCGATCATGCGTCGCACATTGTCGGCATGGCGAGCGATCTCAAAGCCGGCGATGTGCGCCGTACCTGATGTTGGCGGCAACAGTGTAGTGAGCATCTTGATTGCGGTAGTTTTTCCAGCTCCGTTTGGACCCAACAATCCGAACACCTCTCCCGGCGCCAGCGACATTGTCATCGCATCTACCGCAGTCAGCCCGCCAAACCTGCGGGTGAGTGCCTCAGTTTCCAAAATCATCATCACTCTGCCTCACGCATTTTCAATCGTAGCATCGTTGCCCACCTATCCAACATGCTATATTCTGTCGCCTCGGTTCACTCTTGGACCCCAATGACACCGGGCAAAATCGCATTTAACTAGCTTTGCCTCAAAATCCTTCTCATTCTCACCGGGCTTTAGGCCGGTGTTAGACGGAAAGTCGTAGCAGAAAACCGTTTCAACGGGTTTCGCGGATTTCGCTAATGAATCCCAAGCATGCGAGTCCGGAGTTGTTCGACGGCCAGGCCGGTTTGTTTGAACGGCGGGCCGGCCTGCCAGAGACTGTATGTCGCGCCATAGTGAAGAAGGTAGTTGAAATCGGCGAAGCCAAATCAGGCGATCTGATCGTCGAGATCGGTTCCGGCACGGGGCAGATAGGTCAGTGGTTCGAGGCGCCGGTGCGCTACGCGGGTTTCGACTTGTCTGCGGGTATGTTGAAAGAGTGCAGTCGCCGCCTGGACCTCGTCCAGGCCGATGCCAATACAAGTTGGCCGCTTGCTGACGGAGTAGCCCGCGTGATTTTCAGTTCGCGTGCGGTGCATTTGTTGCAGCAGGAGCATGTCGCTCACGAAGTATTCCGTGTATCCGTATCCACCGGCGCCACGCTGACTCTCGGACGTGTGGAGCGAGAGCCTGAAAGCGTCAGAGCTCGTATGGCCAAAGAAATGAATGAACGACTGCGCCTGCATGGATTCGCCGGACGTCGTGGTGAACGACAGAACCGCAAGCTGTTCGAATTGTGTCGTGACCGTGGTGCGGTAGACCTGGAACCCGTGGCTGTTGCGCAATGGCGAAGCCTGGCAAGTCCCCGGCAGTCGCTTGATTCCTGGCGTGGCCTTGCTGGTTTGGGCGGCATCGCAGTGCCGGCCGCAACTCGCGCAGAGATCCTGCGTGAACTGGAAAGTTGGGCAGAAGCAGAATTTGGTGGACTGGATCAGGAATTTGAATCCGAGGAAACTTACGTTCTTAAATCTCTCCGTGTGCCTAAAAATCTCAGCGATAGCGAACAATAACTAAATGCAAAATGACCTTCTCACCGAACTCGGCAGATCGTTGCTGGGTTCCTCCCTCGACGACGAACGTTTGATGACCCAGACCGGCGAGCCGCCTGCGGTTCAGATACTGCCTGAAGCCAACGTGATCAAGATCGGCGGCCAGAGCATTATCGACCGCGGCCGAGTGGCGCTCTTTCCGTTGATTGAAGAAATTGTCGAAAATCTCGGCTCGCACAAAATGATCATTGGCACAGGTGCGGGTACAAGAGCCAGACACGCCTACAGCGTTGCGCTTGACCTCGGACTTCCCACCGGTGTGCTGAGTGTGCTCGGAACCTTTGTAAGCATGCAGAACGCGCGAATGCTCAACTATCTGCTGGCCAAGCATGGAATTCCTTTCATTGAGCCCGCGCAGTTTGCTCAGCTTCCTCATTACCTCGCTGAACGCGGCGCGGTGATTTTCTTCGGCATGCCTCCTTATGTTTATTGGCACGCAAATCCGTCCGTGGGCCGTATTCCTCCAAACCGAACAGACACCGGCTGCTATCTGGTCAGCGAAGTCCTGGGAGCGAGGTCTATGATCTTCGTGAAGGACGAAAGAGGTTTGTACACGGCCGATCCGAAGAAGGATCGTAACGCGAAGTTCATCCCGGCGATTACTGTAGCCGAACTGGAGCAACTTGATCTGCAGGATGTGGTTGTAGAGCGCAGCGTCCTGGAGCTTATGCAAAACGCTACTCACCAACGCACGATTCAGGTCATCAACGGACTCGAGCGCGGTAATCTGACGCGAGCGCTCAACGGAGAGCATGTCGGCACCATCATCTCGGCTGATTGAGGCGACGATGGGGTGGCCACGGAGGGCCACCCCTACAAAAACGCGACGGAATTTATTGAATGCGGAAGTTTTTGTAGGGGGCGGCCCTCCGTCGCCGCCCCAAGTTCGACATTTTATGCAAACGGAGAATACCAATTGACCGACTCACCGAAAACAAATGACGGACGCCACCACGTTCAATCGATGCTCATGCGCGAGAGCCTGCTGGACAAGGATGTGCAGAAATCTACGGAGACCCCGGTCTACCGAATGCTTCCCGAGGCCCATGTGATCAAGATCGGCGGTCGATCGGTGATGGATGCCGGACGAGCGGTTGTGTACCCAGTTGTGGAAGCCCTGGCGCATGTCCTGAAAACGAAAAAGCTGATCATCGGGACCGGCGGAGGCGTTAGAAGTAGACATGTTTTTTCGATTGGAATCGACCTCGGCCTTCCGACTGGCGTTCTGGCTCAATTAGCCCTCGCTGATTCACTGGGTAACGCGCATATTCTCGGCTCGCTGCTGTCGCCCTACGGCGTAGTTGCGATACCGCCCGAAATCCTGGGCCACCTCCTGCCACTCTTCATCACCAGCGCTCCTGGTGTGATCTGCAACGGGGACCCGCCCTATTCGATCTGGGAACACCCACCGGCAATTGGACGCATACCGCCGCACCGCACCGATGCGGGATCATTCCTGCTTGCGGAATGCTTTGGGTGCAAGTCTCTCACTTTGGTAAAAGATGTCGATGGCCTGTATGACCGCGACCCGAGAACCCACAGTGAGGCCAGTTTCATCCGGGAGATTGACACGGCGGAACTGAGGCAGCGCCACCTTGAGACCCTGCCATTCGACCGAGTCCTGCTGGACTTGCTCGACAACGCGAGACTGCTACAGTCGTTTCAGATTGTTAACGGGCGGCACCCGGATCGAATTGTCGCCGCACTCGAGGGTGAGAAGGTCGGCACCATCGTATATGCAAACCAAAAAAGTCTTCGCTAAACTGGCGCTAATTCTTGGTTTGATCTTTTTCACGACGTGCCAGTCCTCACCTCCAGGCGAGAGTTTGCCAGTTACGTTGACCGTGTCGGCCGCTTCGGACCTCGTTCCGGCTTTTGAAGAACTGGGAAAACTGTTTACCAACGAAACCGGTATTAAAGTCACGTTCAACTTCGGCTCCACTGGACAACTGACACAGCAGATCGAGCAGGGCGCGCCTGTCGATCTACTGGCTGCGGCGAACGTCAGCTTTGTCGAAGAACTTGAACGGCAGAATCTCATCATCCCTGACACGAAGACGCTTTACGCGCAGGGACGCATCACACTTTGGACTCGTAGTGACAGCTCTCTGAAACTCGATCGTATTGAAGACCTGGCAAAACCCGAAGTGCGCCGCATCGCGATTGCCAATCCCGAACACGCTCCGTATGGCGAGGCAGCACGCCAGGCATTGGAGGCAGCCGGTATTTGGGAGCGCGTATCGTCGCGACTGGTTTTTGGTGAGAACATCAGCCAGACACTTCAATATGCTGAGACGGGAAACGTCGACGCCGCGATCGTCGCACTCTCGCTTAGCGTCAACAGCAAAGGGCGTTGGGTGTTGATTCCAGATCAATTGCACAAGCCGCTTAATCAGGCCATGGCCGTCATCCGCAGCACGCGACACGAGGCAGAGGTGCGACGGTTCGCTGGCTTCGTCAATTCCACGCAAGGGCGTCCGGTCATGCGTAAGTATGGCTTCATCTTACCGGGAGAGGAGCCGGTTAAATGAATTGGTCGGCTCTAACGTTGTCGTTGCAAGTGACTATCGTGGCGACGATCATTCTTTTCGTGGTCGGCCTGGTGTTAGGTGTGTTGCTGGCGCGCTTCCATATTCCCGGTCAGATTATTTTTGAAACGATCATCTTTTTGCCGCTAGTGTTGCCGCCGAGTGTCATCGGATATTTCCTGTTGCTTACGCTGGGGCGCGGCAGTCCTGTGGTCGAATGGTTTCACATTAATCTGCTGTTCACGTGGCAGGCGGCAGCAATTGCGTCGGCTTTAGTCGGACTGCCGTTGATGATCCAATCCGCACGGACCGCAATTGCGAACGTGGACCAGGTGCTTGAAAATGCTGCGCGCACGCTTGGTTCCTCGGAGTTGGAAATTTTGTGGCGCGTGACATTGCCGCTCGCGCGGCGTGGCGTGCTTGCAGGGTTAATCCTGGGTGGTGCGCGCGCTCTCGGTGAGTTTGGCGCTACGTTGATGGTTGCAGGCAACATTCCCGGACAGACGCAAACGCTGCCGCTTGCTATCTACGATGCGGTGCAAGCGCGTCGCTACGAGCAAGCGCAAATGATGGTCGTCGTAATGACTGCGGTAGCATTTGTTGGCTTGTGGTGCGTGCGGCAGCTCGAACGGCCGCTCGATAAACGGAAGACGGTTAGATGAAACCTCCGCGTCTCAAAGTGAATATTGAAAAGCGGTTGGACACCTTCAACCTGTCAGTACAGATTGAAGTGGGCGCGGAGATACTCGTCTTGTTTGGACCATCCGGAGCAGGCAAGACGCAAACGCTGAACGCAATTGCGGGGCTAATGACGCCTGACACTGGTGAGATCACGCTGGATGAAACTGTCTTCTTCCGCTCCTCCGGCGTTGCGACAAAGAACTCCGCGATCAATCTGCCCGCGCGCAAACGCGGGGTTGGCTACGTCTTTCAGCAATATGCATTGTTCCCGCATCTCTCTGCTTTAGAAAATGTCGCGTACGCTCTGTGGCGACAGGCTCACGCTCGAGAACGCGCTGAGACGTTACTCGGGCGCATGCGCCTTACCGACCTGGCCCACCGCTATCCACACGAATTATCAGGTGGTCAACAGCAAAGAGTTGCAATCGCGAGAGCGCTGGCGATGGACCCGCGCGTCTTATTGCTGGATGAGCCCTTCTCCGCTCTCGACAGTGAGATTCGCAAACAGCTACACGAAGATTTATTGCGGTTACAAGCAGAAGCAGAATTGATCGTCATCTACGTCACTCACAATCTCGAAGATGCATTCACAGTCGGCCATCGAATGGCGGTCGTGCGTAACGGCACGATCGAGCGCACCGGCGCCCCACGCGACATCTACCCACCAAATACACCCCTAATATTGGATGCGCTTGCAACAAGCAGTTAATCCCTGAGTAGAAAGACAATAAATAAGACAATAGACAACAAAATAGAGCTACAGAAAATAGAACAAGTCAGGAAGAGGGGCTTGCCCCCGCTCTCCGAACAGCGGG
>JAICQI010000065.1 GCA_025937955.1 Pyrinomonadaceae bacterium | reverse complement strand
TCGCGCGTTGCCGCCCGATCTCCTTTCAGCTTTCCGCGCGACGCTCGAGGAGATTAGCGACAGCCGCCTGCTGATTCACGTGGTCGACATCTCCAACCCGCGTTGGGAGCAGCAGGTCCAATCTGTAAAGAGAATTCTGGCGGAACTGGCACTGGCAGAGGTTCCCTCCATACTCGCGCTCAACAAAGCTGACTTAGTCGAGCCCGAAGCCGTAGAAGCGGCTGTGCGTCAGGCGCACCAGCTTGATAGCAGCGAAACCGTCGTTATCTCTGCCATCAAACCGGCGACGCTGGATGCTTTACTTGAAAAAGCAGGAGCGGTACTGGGCCACAAAAAGCTACATAACGCACAAATGATCGACAACAGAGAGTTACAAGCAGCGCAATAACTCTCTTGTGCCTTATGTGCCTTTTTGTGGCTAAAAATGTGTTGAGGCCATATGGGGCTTCGTCCACGATTCAAGACTCCGTTTAGCCAGGCGCGCGACAAGCTACTGGCTTACGCGATCCGCCCACTCATGGTGTTTCAACCGCGGACCCGCTTTCTCATCGGGTGCGGCGTCCTGGCCCTTCTTACAACTCTCCTCCTCCTGTCGAGCCGGCCCTCCAGCTTCAATGAGAATTACAAACTCGGCGACGTGGTCGGGCGCTCGATTGTTGCTCCCAGAGATCTGACCGCGGTGGACCAGGCGGAAACGGAAAGACTCAAAGCAGCTGCCAGAGAATCAACTCGCCCTGTTTTTAATTACGATTCGAGTCGTGCGGAAACGTCAGTACAAAGCTTCCGCTCTGACTGGGAAGAGCTCCAGAAACAAACAACGTCGGGCAACAAGTCCCCAGTCTGGGGTGGCGAGGGCGGCCCTGCCGTAGCGCAAGCAATCATCTCCCACAACTTCAACGAAACCGATCTCGAACGTCTTACTTCCATCATTCGCGAGGTTGGCGGGGGCTATGTTTATGACGACGCCGAGGCGGATCGCCTGCAACAGGAGATCGTGCTCGTCGACTCCAGAGTTCGCAGTCCCGCGGCGCAGATGATTTTTCCAGCACCGAGAACAAGAATGACTTCGCTCTCACAGGCCCGAAGAAGTCTCGAGCTGCGAGTCGTCGGTCTCCAGGGTTGGTCACCGGAACAAAAGACTGCGCTGACTGCTGCACTAACGCCACTGATTCGTCCCAACGTCGTGCTGGACCAAATGGCAACCGCTGCAGCCCGTGAGACAGAAGCGAACCAGATCCAGCCGGTCGTGATCTCTCTCAAACGTAACCAGGTGGTCGCGCGCGAAGGCGACACCGTCACGCCCAACATTCTTGCTCAGACCGCGGCTATTAAGAGCATCGGCAACGCCGGTAGACCGTGGCACAACTTTTTTGGATTGTTCGTCGTCGTGATCGGAGTGTACTGGGCGGCGTGGAAGTTTGCGGAGCACAGGAGCAGTAGCAGCGCGCTGAGTTTAAGTAAACAGAAAGCGTTCGCGCTGGTGGGTTCGGCAATCCTAATCCAGACGGCGCTGATGCGAGTCGGCTTCACGTTCGGCGAGAGCGTGGCGGCGCGAATGCAGGCGCCGTTCAACGATCCGACCATCTGGAACTTCGCGATTCCCTTCGCCGCAGCCGCACTGCTGGTGGCGATGCTGGTTGATACCCAACTCGCATTCCTCACCGGGATCATCACCGCGCTGTTCGCGGGCACGCTGGCGACCGGAAGCATGCAAAAGGCGCTGTTCGCGATGGTGTCGTGTTCGGCGGCGATTTATGGCATCGGACGGTATCGCGAGCGTCAGTCTGTAACGCTGGCGGGTTTGTTCGTTGGCGCTGTAAACGTCGTGATGGCGATTGCGCTCATTGCTTATTCCGAGCAGCCGCTGACGCTGAGGACCTTTCTGATGGCGGCCGCAGCGGGACTTATCGGAGGACTATTGACGGCAGTGTTCGCCGCGGGAGGATTGCCGATCAATGAGTCGGCCTTCGGGATACTGACGGACGTCAAACTGCTGGAGCTATCAAACGCCGATCTGCCGGTGCTGGGCCAGCTCGCGTTACGCGCGCCCGGAACCAATCAACACTCGCACGCGGTGGGCCAACTCGCGGAAGACGCGTGTCGCGCTGTTGGGGCAAATCCACTTCTCGCTCGGATCGGAGCGCTGTATCACGACATCGGCAAACTGGCTGCGCCCGAATACTTTGTCGAGAACCAGCAAGGCGATAACCCACACGATCGCCTGCGTCCGTATCAAAGCGCGAAGATCATTACCAGCCACGTCACCTACGGCGCAAAACTCGCGAAAGAGATCGGGCTGCCCGCTAAGATTGCCGACTTCATCCCACAACACCACGGAACCAGAACTCTGCATTACTTTCTCCGCAAAGCACAGGCCCAGGCTAAACCAAATGAGACTGTTGACGAAGCTGATTTCCGTTATCCCGGGCCAAAGCCACAATTCAAAGAAGCGGCGATCATGATGCTTGCCGACTCGTGTGAAGCGGCTGCACGCTCTCTGGCTCGACCCGATCCGGAGAACATTCGCGCGATCGTGATCAAGATCGTCGATGCGATCATCAGCGATGGCCAGTTAGACGAGTGTGACGTGACGTTGCAGGAGTTGACTACGATTCGAGAGGCGATGATTAGCGCGTTGACCGCGATCTATCACGCGCGTATCGATTACCCCGGTTTCAATCCACCAGCCATCACCGGTCCACTGCCAGCACTACCCGCAGGAAATCTCGACAGCGAAGAACGCGGCATCAGCTACAGCAAACCATCCGAAGTCCCGATCAGCCGTGGCGGCGAGGTCGAAGACGAAGCGATACCACGCAAAGTCGGGAAACGCTGATGACGCGGATAAAAATCCGGATTAAATCCGCGTCATCCGCGGCTAAATTTTGGGCGTAGCTTGGAATACGTTGTTTCGAGGTCTTCGGGGAGGACGCGGGTCTCTGCAACGGGAGTCATAAAGTTTGTGTCACCCGCCCATCGTGGCAGCAGGTGAATGTGAAGGTGGTCCACGATGCCCGCACCCGCCGCGGCGCCGAGGTTCATACCCATGTTGAAGCCTGCCGGGGAATAAACGTCGCGCAAAGCAGTTTGAGAGCGTTTGGTCAGGTCCATCAGCTCGTCCGTGATCTCTTTCGGCATCGAACCAAACTCACTGGTGTGCAGGTAAGGAACGATCATCAGGTGTCCGCTGATGTATGGATAGATGTTCAGAACGACGAACCCATGTTGAGCGCGGTGAAGGATGAAATTCTTCTCATCATCCTCGGTATGCTTCGCGATCAGACACAACACACACTCGTCGCGCTGTGCATCCACGCCTGATGCGATGTACCTGGCGCGCCACGGACTCCACAATCTTTCCATTGCAGGTTAAAGAATGGGCGGCTGACGGTTGTTGTCCTCGCCAATGGGCCGTGAAGAGTTTCCCGCCGGGGAGTGGGAGTTGGGACTGTCGTCGTTGATGAGTTCTTTAAGTTCCTTGCCGGGCTTGAAGTATGGGACTCGTTTGGCGGGAATGCTGACGGGATCGCCAGTCTTTGGGTTCCTGCCACGTCTCGCGCCGCGCTCGCGCACGCGAAAACTACCAAAGCCGCGCAGCTCAATCTTCTCGCCCTGGTTCAGGGTTTCGATGATGCTTTCAAAGACAATTTCGACTAAACGCTCGGCATCCTTCTTTGTGAGTTCAGCCGCCCGAGCCACGTCTTCGACGAGTTCTGCTTTTGTCATGCATCACCTCGAATGATTGAAATCTAACGTCTTGATAATGGCGAGGTTAAGTTGCCTTGTACACTATCAGAAAACGAATCGGTGGGGCAAGACTTTACCGACAGAACTTACGATAGAACAATTCAGATGCTGAGATAGAACAAGTCAGGAAGTGGGGCTTGCCCCCGCTCTCGAGCAGCGGGGGCAAAGCCACCCCTTCCTGACTTGTTCTTCTTTATGACCCGCTATTCGTCGCTGCTGTCAGACTTGTTGAGACCAAAGTCGGCCAGCTCGCCGAGCGAGGCCATGCCGCCGCCAGCCTCGGAGGAGTAGATCTTGGTGTCAATGATCGGCTCATCCTTACCGACTGCCCTCGCCGAAAGACCAATCTTCTTCGTCTCAGGATCGATGCGGAGAATTTTGAAATCCATCTCCTGACCAAGCTGAACCACGTCTTCAGGCTTTGCCACGCGTTCTTCCGAAAGCTCGGAAATGTGGCAAAGACCTTCGAGATTGTCGTCAAGCTCGATGAAAGCGCCGAAGTTGGCGAAGCGCGCCACCTTCCCATGGACCACATCACCCGGTTTGTGCTCGGTAGTGAACTTCTCCCAGGCATTCGGTTCCAGGTCCTTGATTGAAAGCGACAGCCTGCGGTTCTCGGTGTCGATACTGGTAATGACAGCGTCGATCTCCTGTCCCTTCTTCAGCACCTCGCTCGGATGCTTGATTCTCCTGGACCAGGAAATGTCTGACACGTGAACCAGTCCATCGACTCCGTCTTCGATCTCGATAAAAGCACCGAAGTCGGTGAGATTGCGGACGCGGCCGTGAACGCGCGTGCCCACCTGGTAACGCTCGTGCAGTGTCTGCCAAGGATTCTCCTGCACCTGCTTCATGCCGAGACTGATGCGCCGCGCTCTCGGATCAACGCTCAGCACCTCAACCTCAACCAAATCGCCGGGGTTGACCACCTTGCTCGGATGTTTGACGCGTTTCGACCAGCTCATCTCGGAAACGTGAACCAATCCCTCGACGCCGCTTTCGAGCTCCACAAACGCCCCGTAATCAGCCACGCTCGCAACACGTCCGCTTACGCGCGTGCCTACTGGAAAACGCTCTTCGACGCTGGACCACGGATCGGGAAGGAGTTGCTTGTAACCAAGTGAGACACGCTCGCGCTCGCGATCGAATTTAAGAACTTTAACCTGAATGTTGTCGCCTACGCGGAACAACTCGTTCGGATTCTGCAAACGTCCCCAGGACATGTCGGTCACGTGCAGCAATCCGTCAACGCCACCGAGATCCACAAACGCGCCGTAGTCAGTGAGATTCTTGATCTGTCCTTCCACGACGATGTCTTCTTCAATCTGCTGGAGAGTTTGATCTTTCCTGCCGGTGTTCTCCTGCTCGATCACCGCTTTGCGCGACAACACGACGTTGGACCGTTTCCGGTTCAGCTTAATCACCTTCGCTTCGATGATCTGGTTGCGCAGGCTGTCGAGATTGCGCACCGGACGAACATCGACCTGCGAACCGGGCAGGAACGCCGCGATGCCATCAATGTCAACACGCAAGCCGCCTTTGATGCGATCGATGACGCGACCTTTTACACTCGAGCCATCGCGATACGCCTTTTCGAGGTCGTCCCAGGCCTTCATGCGCACCGCATCGGCGCGCGAAAGGACGGGCAAGCCGTCGGCCGTTTCCATGCTCTTAACCAGCACTTCAACTTCATCGCCGGCCTTCACGGTGAGTTGGCCGTTTTCAGTGAACTCGGCGGGGTTAACGATGCCTTCCGATTTGTAGCCAAAATCGATGACGACGCCTCGTTCGCTCAGGCCCACGACAGTGCCGCGAACAACTTCGCCTTCTTCGAGAGTGGCTTGTTCCTGTTCGAATTGATCGAGGAGTTGACCGAAGTCGACGTCGGTGCGTGTTTCGTCCGATTCGTCGGGTTCATTTGCGCTTGGTGCTGGTGCAGGTTGAGAAGCCATGACGTTTTGTTGCGGCGCAGTCTCTGACTCGCCGGAGGTTGAGTTATTGATGACCTCGCTGTTATTCAGCTTGGGTTGTTCACTAGACATTGATACTCCTGTAGTCCCGGTAACTTTCAGCGCGTGTAAGATCTTATCGCGCTTCACTAAGCCGGAACAATCAGCGCAGGTGTTCGCTGACCGTCAGACAGTGTACAGCGGGCCAGTAGCTTGATTGACCTTGGCGTTGTCGGGATTGAAGGCTGGCGAGGAAGCGAGCCGTTTGGATTTGAAATGTCGAGCTAATTTGTTTCGATTACCGCCCTGCCGCGTAGTTACCCCGCTTGGTCCGACAAACACCCGCCGCCTTTTTACCGGGTAGGGCGGCAATGTACACGCCTGAATAAGCGCATGTCAAGGCAATAGCGGCGAGAATAGAATCTTTTAATATAGGTCCTATACGTCCTATAGGACTTATAGGACCTATATTCACTGTGCAGCAGAAATAGAATCGTTGCTTCGCGGAACCACGTAAACGCCCGCGGAGTGCGAACCTACAAAGAGCACGTTCTGATCGTGTGCATCAAATGCCAGCGCCCAGATTCTCTGACTTGGTAAACGTCCGCCCTTCGGATCAATTCGCGCCCACGAGAGCCCGGCGTTAGTGCTGCGATAAACGCCGCCGCCGACTTCAGTGATCTGATAAGCGTTGCCGGCGAAGATCTCGTCGCCGTTGCGCGGATTGATCAGGATGCTGGTGAAATCGCCGAACGGAAGATTGCCACCGCGAACTTTCCAGTTCCTGCCACCGTCGTGCGACATGAAGAGCGCTTGTTTGGTCCCCACGTAAACATAATCCGGTCGCTGCGGGTCCTGAGCAATCGTGTTGATGGGCACGTCGCGCGGTACGCCGTCGAGCTGGCGCCACGTTTTTCCACTGTCGCGCGAGATGAGCACTCCGGAGCTCGGCGTTCCCACCCAGATAGTTTCCGGCTGCTTCGCATTAGTGGAAATACACGTGGTGCGCGGATCGTAACTTCCGTAAGAGAGCTTCTGCCAGCCTTTCGACGGATCCATGCTGCGATATAGTCCGGTTGCCGTTGCCGCCAGAATTGCGGGTTCCTGAGTCGCCGGATCCACAGTATGGACCAGCGCGTGAACGGCGTCGGGCAGAATGAAGTCTGACTTTTCTCCGGCTTCAGGGTCACTCGGTTTTCCGATACCGAGCGCTCCCAGGGTGATTGCATCCAGCTTTCCGGTTACCGGCAAATGTCGATCGGACTGAAACTTCTTCAGCGCTGCTGTTGTAGCTGGTCCAAGTTTGCCGTCGGGTTCAACCCGATAATAACCCGCCGCTGCGAGCGCTTCCTGCGCCTCAATAATTGATTCATTCGGCAGTGCTACACCACGCTTTGGCGCCACGGCGCGCTTCGTTCCTTTTTTCACGGGTGTTTTCTTCTTCTCAACTGCCCACACCGGCGACCACGAAACACCACGATCGAGCGAACGATAAACGCCGAGGTTGGTGCCGAGATAGATCACGTTTGCATCGCGCGCGTCCTGCAGGATCGCGTAAGTGATCAAACGCGACGGCATGCTGCGCATCGAAGGACGCCAGCTCTCGCCATTGTCGTTACTAACGAAGAAAAATCCTCCGCCAGTGGCCGTGTTGATAGTCGAAGCATAAATGCGGTTTGGTGTTTCGCGATCGGCCAGAATCGAATTCGCGAACCGGCCGCTGAAGCCGCCGTTCGTCGGCACGAATGACTTGCCGCCGTCGTTCGAGACCATCACGCCGTAGTTGTTGGTGCCGATGAAAACCATGTCGGGACGCGATGGATGAACAGCGATGGAGTTGATCTCCAGTTGGCGCGAAGTGGTCACCATCCAGGAGTCGGGATCGCCGCCCTTATCGGAGCGCCAGAAACCTTCAGTGGTGCCGGCGAAGACGAGTCCCGGAACGGACGGGTGCTGCAAGATAGCGCGCGTACGGCGCGACTGCGAAGGGATGCCCTGCACTTTACGCCAGTTTCCGCCCGCGTTCTTTGTCTCGTAGATGCCGCTGCAAGCAGAAGCAATGACGTGATTGGGATCGCGCGGATCGATGTCAATGGCGAAGATGTCGGAATCGTCGATGATTCCTTCCTTGATCGATCTCCACGTTTTTCCACCGTCGTCCGACTTATAAGGCAGATGGAACGTGCCGGCGTAAATCGTGTTGGTAGTGCGCGGATCGATGGCCAGAGACTCGACGTGCAGCAGTCCCGGAGTGCTTTGCGTTGGCAATTGTTTCCACGACTCGCCAGCGTCGTCCGACCGAAAGATCCCGGTGTACGTACCAGCAATCAGAGTGTCCGGATCCGATTCGGACTGCGCGAGTGAATGGAGTGCTTCATTCTTCAACTGCGAACTCTCGCGCCAGGTCTGGCCACCATCAGTCGACTTAAAGAACCCGCCTGGAACGTCGTGCCGGTGCGCGCCTACGTAAAGAACGCGCGGATTACGCGGGTCAACGATGATGTGGTCGACGAAGAGTCTTGGCTTGCCGAAGTTATAAAGCAACTGCCAGCGCTTGCCGGCGTCGGCTGACGTGTAAATCTGCCCGTCAAGCGTGCCGAAATAGAATCGATCCGGATTCGAGGGATCGACCACCATGCCGCGGACATCTCCACCCGGAGGGCCGGTAGTCCGCCAGTCGTTCGAATACAGTGCGGGATCGGGACTATCGCCTGCGGCCAGTGTGATGGCGGTGTTTGGCGAAAGAGCGAAGCAAAACAGTGCAAAGAGAGTAATTACGAGGGGGAACAGCGTAGCAATTCTTTTCATCGTTAGTTCGTCCAGGGGTCTCGACCGTCAGGAGCTAATCGCTCACCTCGCCCCTAGTTTATTACAGATTCGTTACTTTGTGTCCTAAAAGCTCGGGACGCCACATAGGATGCCCCAAGAATAAAGAGCAGTTGTAAACAAACACTAAGCCACAGATTTTCGCGGATAAACGCTGATCAGGACTGAATACGCGTTTATCCGCGAAAATCTGTGGCTAAAAGCAATCGGGCGATGCCTTGTGAGCATCGCCCGATTGGAACGGGTTTATTCCTCGTCTCCTCTGCGCCGTCGCGGCGGTCGTCGACCACGCCTACATTCCGGACACGGCGAGATAGCTCCCGTGGCTTCGGCTGCAGGCGGCGTCGAGCCGGCCGGTACGATCCAGAGTTGAACGGTTAGGTCTGCACGGCAGCCACCATCCACCACCGTGATACGTCCAGCTTCGATTCCGCGCGTATTGACGAGATAGTCCTTAGCACGGTCTCCACGCTGTTGCGCTTCACCTTCGCAGCTGCCGTAGACGATGATCGTTCCGGTCGAGCCGGGCTCGTTCTGGAGCTGGATGGCGTAGTTGTCGAGTCGGGCCTTCTCATCGTTGAAGCGGATGTTGCCATACTCGTCAAACTTGCGCGGTGGTTGCGGTGGCGGCTTCACACCGGTCGTGCAGGATGCCGTTGCGTTGCAGGACGGATCCAGACCACCGATATTGACCGTTGCGGTTACGCTCTGACCACCGGCACCCGTGGTGTCGACTGTGATCGTCGAGGTTCCCTGACCACTCGAAATCGTTCCTGCGGATACTGACCAGTTGAAGGTCGTGGTGGCACCACCAGTGTCACCGGAGACGCTTGCCGTGAAGGTGATCGGCTGGCCAGCCTCAACTTCACTCGGGCAGCTCACAGAAACTGTCGGACACGGCGGTCTCGGAGCGACGCAGCCGGTGCAGTCTGCAACCGTCACAGTCGTCGAACCACTAGCCGTGTGTTGATTACCGTCGTTCACTTCTACCGTGGCGGTGTAGCTGCCATTGGCAACACCGGTGAGATCCCAGGTCACCTGACGACCTTCACCACTGAGGCGTCCACCGGTCACCGACCAGGTATAGAGCAACTGATCGTTGTCCACGTCTGTAGCATTAGCAACCAGCGTTACCTCGCTGCCAGTCGGCGTACAAGTTTCCGATCTGGTCGGCGGCGGGCAGGGCCGGAGCACTGAAGCCATCGATGGCGTCACGGAGTTAACAACTGGCGCCTGGTTGGGCGGTGGCGGCGGAGTGCGCTCGTTCCGATGTCCAATCCAGAACTGGCCGATGAAACCGTTCGGCTCTTCTGAGAACAGGAAACCAATCGGGAAGCCCTGTGAAGTCACCGGCCTTGTCGTGTCGGGAACAACCACCACGCCTCGTCCAATCACGTTCACGTTCGTGACCTGATTGATGTTGACGGTGAAGTCCGTCGGGTTGAAATGGTCCATATCCTGCGGGTTCAGGTGACGGCGATAAGCGAGGCCGAATCCGAACCAACGACGCGGATAGATCTTGATACCGCCGACTACATCGACGGGGTTGTTTCCAAATGCGTTTGGCGTTTTGCCACCAACGTAAGTAACCGACCTCACTTCAGCAACCGGCTGGAAGTGCTCGTTGATCGGGAAGTCGAATCCGACACCGGTGAATAACTCATCGGGCCGATCCAACAACACGAAATCACCGAGACCCTTCGGGTTGCTGTTCAGGATGTAACCACCGTTGGCTGACACATTCACGTGCTTGCCAAGACGGCCATCAACAAAACCAATCAAACCGAAATCACCGATGTCACCACCGGGGCCGGCGCCACGCTGCATCTGGTTGAATCCTGAGAAGTCGTCAGCTTTATCCATCCACCACCGATAGAACGGGATAAGACCAACGCCCAACGGATTGTTCGGCCCGGTAAAGCGAATCTTGGCGCCGAACACCATGTTGTTGAAGCTGCTCTCGCCGTAAAGACGATTCACAAACGGCGCATCCGGCAAATACGCGGGACTGGTGGTGTACACCAGCGGAACCGTCTGGGCCAGGTTCAACGCCGTCGGAGGAAGCACTGTAGTCGCAAGCACAACACCCGGCAGGATGCCACCTACTGGAGCACCGATACCCGGGAAGTTATCCGCTGGACCATAGTTGCCGCTGTTGGGCTGGCTCACCGGCGGCCCGAGCTGCGCGTTGAAGCCCGGGAAACCAAACTGACCCTGACCAGGTCCCTGGCGGAACGTTCCGGCTGAACCACCGACGAACGGGAATTGAACGAATGGCTGATTGTTCAACGGTCGAAATACAGCCGTACCCGCGATCGTGCCTACGTTTGGCCCGGACGGCGCCAGTATGATTGCTGGCGGCGAACACAAAACGGTGCCACAAAACAGTTGCGAGTTTGGAAGATAAAAGCCTGAAAGATTCTGCGGATTATTTACCTTGATTCCGCGGTAGCCGTTGGTCTTGAACCAGAGCTCAATGTGGTCGTTTATGCCAACGTTGAAGCTCAACGGCACGTCAACGATGTCAACGTTGCCCGGATCACGATCGTAGTTGCTGTAAGCAATACTGAACGTGAACTCCCCTCGGCGCAGCGTCGAACCGTCGTAAATAGTAAAAAGACCGGTTGGTCCACCTTCTGAACCACCGGTACCTACTGCTGGAGACTGATTGCGTGGGTCGTCTGGCGACCGCAAAGTCTGTGCTGATACTGCGGCACACAGCACCAACGAAACGAGCGCAGCTATAAGCGCCCTATGTGCGAGTCTCATCGCATTCCTCCTGCGAAATGAGTAATAAGAATTCGTAATAGTGCCGCCGTAACGGAACAAAGTACCAACGCCCCGCGGAGGCCCCAACTACAGTTGTCAATTCAGTTGAACCACATGGACCATCAAGGCCCAGTGGCGACGCTCGGACCGCGGTCTAATCAGAATACTTCGGCAAAACACAGTACCCTGTTACACCAATTACTATTCCCGAGTGACTCTTGAACTGAGTTCATTTCCAAGAAATGAACATCATCTTGTCAATGATTTCGTCCCTCAAACCATCGCGTAAGTGTTGAGAAATCTTAACGCTGGTCCGAGGCGTAAATCATGCCAGACCATACTCTACCTTAAAATGGAAATCAAGCCTTTTTCACTATTTAGCGACTTCTGATTATGTTTTTTCGGTCACGCGTAGATGCCTCTCATGCGCGTGTCATAGGCCACACGGTCTATCGCCAACATGTACGCCGCGGTCCTCGTGTCGACGTGGTGTAGCTCGGCATAACGACACAGATCGTTGAAGCTCGCGACCATCTTGTCCTGTAGCCTTTCGTTGACAACGTCCTCCCGCCAGAAATACCCCATCCGGTCCTGGACCCACTCGAAATATGACACCGTGACGCCCCCGGCGTTCGCCAAAATGTCGGGAACTACGAAAATTCCCTTCTCGTGCAGTATCTCGTCCGCTGCGGCGGTGGTCGGTCCATTGGCTCCTTCCGCGAGCACCTTGCATCGTATACGGTCCGCGTTCTGAGAGTTTATCTGGTTCTCCGTTGCCGCTGGGACCAGCACGTCGCACGGAAGTTCCAGCAATTCCTGGTTGTTGACAAACTCCACCCCCTCGTAACCTTCGAAGGACCGCGTGGTCCACAAGTACTGTAGCGCTTCAGGGATGTCGATGCCGTTCGGATTGTAAATCCCCCCGTGGATGTCCGATATCGCTACAACCTTGTAACCGGTCTCATGGAGCAGCTTCGCGCCGATGCCGCCCACGTTTCCCGAACCCTGGACTACCACCCGGGTCTCGCTCGGCGTCATCTTGAAGCGTTTGATTGCTTCGTTGACAACAAAAAGTATGCCGCGACCAGTGGCTTCGCGCCGGCCGGCGGAGCCGCCGAGGTCGATTGGCTTGCCAGTTACCACCGCAGTAACCGTGTGACGCGCGTGCATTGAGTAGGTGTCCATGATCCACGCCATGGTTTGCTCGTTGGTGTTCATGTCGGGAGCGGGCACGTCCTTCTCCGGTCCAATGAAGTCGAGCAGCTCGGCGGCGTAGCGCCGCGTCATGCGCTCGAGCTCACCGATCGACATCTGCTGCGGGTCACAGATAATGCCCCCTTTCGCCCCACCGAAGGGAACGTTGACCACGGCGCACTTCCAGGTCATCCAGGCAGCGAGCGCACGCACCTCGTCGATATTCACGTCAGGCGCATAACGGATGCCGCCCTTGGCTGGACCACGAGCAAAGTTGTGCTGCACGCGAAAACCTTCAAACACCTGAATGCGGCCTGAGTCCATCTTGGTGGGGATGTAGACCTTCAACTCGCGATTGGGAACTCTCAAGACGGCGTAGAGGTCGGGATCGAGATCGAGCAACTGCGCGGCGCGATCGAATCGCGACATCATCGACTCGAACGGGTTCTCTTCTTTGATCTCGCGAATATCGTCGACGTAGGTGGTGGCAAACATGCTCATGGGAGCCTCTCCATTTAAAATAAACGCCGAAGGCGTTGGCTAATTTGAGCCCAGGGTTGGAGCGCAAGCGACAACCCTGGGTATTTCAACCACGGCCATTTCTATAACCCTGAAAGGGTTTGTGCCGGCGTTCAATCTCTTTCGAATTTAACCCTTTCAGGGTTGGACCCGAGGTTGAATTGCCGACCCAGGGTTGGAGCGCAAGCGACAACCCTGGGTATTTCAACCACGGCCATTTCTATAACCCTGAAAGGGTTTGTGCCGGCGTTCAATCTCTTTCGAATT
>JAICQI010000220.1 GCA_025937955.1 Pyrinomonadaceae bacterium | reverse complement strand
TGGGGCGGCCACGGAGTGCCGCCCCTACAATTGATTCCGCAATTCAAAATACCCGAACGGCTATTGCAGTCGAGCCTCTTCTCTCATCTGACGATCGTACATCAACGGTTGCTCGCCTGTTTGTGTTTCTGTCGATTCACGACCCCAGTGACGGTGCAGACTCATTGCCTCAATGAATCCCGCTGCGAGAACTGCAATGTCTCCGTTTCCGACTACGACGCCCGGCTCTGTACCTTGACCATTAGAGCCGTCGGTCATCGCCGGCACAGGTAGTCCCGCAGCCCGCATGAGCTCTGCTCCGGCACCAGCTGCACCGATAGTTTTGCAGTGCCTGTAGGCTTCAAGCACGAAGTTCGTTGATTCATTTTCCTGCAACAACGAATCGATGCTCTCAACACCGTCCGGCACATACACTGCATCGAACAACACTGATGACGCCGTCAGCAGGCTGAAATCTGCTTTGACAGTTTCTCCGTTCTGTCCCATCAGCACACCCAAATGAGGCGCGACCGTCATTACTTTTGCTCCGGCGGTCAGCAGTGCCTTCTTCATCTCCAACAAAGACGTGTCGTCAAATCCATCACCAACCAGGAATGCTACCTTCCGTGTCTTCACTGCATCCCCGAGATTATTCGCCATACTCAGTATCGGTGACGGATCCATCTCGATCTTTGTACGTTTAGGCTGAAACTTCTTCGGATCGCCATCGGCAGGAACATGCATGTTCAGTGGCAGGTCGAGTTTCTTCGGAATACTCATTCCGAGCCCGGCTGCAACTTTGGTAGCAAGCGTCTTGTCGACCTGGTTCAGTAGAAACAGCATGCGTTCGCGAATTGGTAATGTTTCTACTTTCCCCAATTCAAAACGCAACGCCTTCACGATGTGGTTCTGTTCCACTTCCGATTGGCTATTGAAAAACATCGCAGCCTGGCTGAAATGATCGAAAAAACTCGGGCTGCGTTCGCGAATCTTCTGGGCATCGATACGCTCTGCATAGCTTGTAAAGCCACCCATGTCCATCCCCGCCTGAAACGGACAACCACCGCGCAGACTATTCGGGTCATAACTTGTTTGTCCCCGGTTTATGGTCTGTCGCATGAATCCGTCCCGGTTGTTGTTATGAATCGGCACGACGGGTCGATTGATTGGTATCTCGTGAAAGTTGGGTCCACCAAGGCGAGTTAGTTGAGTATCGAGATATGAGAACAAACGTCCCTGCAGCAGTGGATCGTTTGTGAAATCAATTCCCGGAACGATGTTGCCGAGGTGAAAAGCGACCTGCTCCGTCTCGGCAAAGAAGTTGTCGGGATTCCGGTTAAGCGTCATCTTTCCGATCCGCTGAACCGGAACAATTTCTTCCGGAATTATTTTTGTTGGATCGAGAAGATCGAAGTCGAAACTGAATTCATCTTTTTCTTCGACGATCTGAACGCCAAGCTCCCATTCCGGATAATCGCCGTTTTCAATCGCTTCCCACAGATCGCGACGATGAAAGTCAGGGTCTTTACCTGAGATTTTCTGTGCTTCGTCCCAAACAACCGCGTGCAAACCAAGCAGTGGTTTCCAATGAAACTTTACGAAGCGCGCTTTGCCGGCTTCGTTAATGAGCCGAAAGGTATGAACTCCAAAGCCCTCCATCATTCGATAGCTTCTGGGTATCGCACGATCAGACATCACCCACATGATCATGTGCATCGATTCCGGCGTCAGCGAAATGAAATCCCAGAATGTGTCGTGCGCCGATGCCGCCTGCGGGATCTCGTTATGAGGCTCCGGCTTGACGGCATGAACTACATCCGGAAACTTGATCGCGTCCTGAATAAAAAATACCGGCATGTTATTGCCTACGAGATCGAAATTGCCTTCCTGTGTGTAGAACTTGACCGCGAAGCCACGCACATCACGAGCAAGATCGGTCGATCCTCGAGAACCCTGGACCGTGGAGAAGCGCACGAATACAGGCGTCCTTATCGAAGGATCCTGGAGAAACCCGGCCTTCGTGTACTGGGCCATCGATTCGTAGACCTGAAAGTAGCCATGCGCGCCGGAGCCACGCGCGTGCACCACGCGTTCGGGAATGCGTTCGTGGTCGAAATGCGTGATCTTTTCACGAAGCAGGAAGTCTTCAAGCAAGGACGGACCACGATTCCCCGCCTTGAGCGAATTTTGATTGTCGTTTATCCGAACGCCCTGATCGCTGGTCAGGAACTCTCCGGCCGACTCCTCCATGTTCTTTGCCAGGTCTTCACTCTTTGGATTGATTGCGCCATACCCGGCATTCCGGCGCGAGCCATTGGCACGTGAGCCATTGGTCGTGGGCTTTTTTGATTTGTTCGCTTTTCCATTCTTTCGCGTAGCCATTTCTTCCCCCTCGTTCTATCGCGCGCCGGCGGCTTTCTTGGTTCTGGCCTTCTTGGCCTGAGCAGCTTCCTCTTGCGTCTTCACATCGCGGACTTCTTCTGGTGGCGGAAGCACAGCGGGCATTCCCAATGCCTGAATCCAGAGCTCACGAGTCCAACCCGTGGTGTGATAGAGGTGTTCGTCTTCTTCCTCTTCCACCTGTTCGTACGCGGGTTGCAAGAGACTCGCGTCCGGAAGTTCGGATTTGGTTGCGAGTTGACCAATCAACTCCCAATTCAAATGGTCTTTCGTTTCGGCAAGTGTGACGCATTCCGCAGCGACAATCTGGGCTGCCTGCGGATCAGCGCAACGCAAGGCGAGTTCGATAGTCTTCACGAGCGACGTGCCGAGATAGCGAACGACCTGCCGGCCTGGTGTCTCGGTGTTCGGATCAAGCCCGAGCTCGCGAATGAGGTCTGTACAGATCTGTACATGCGTTTTTGTTTGTTCCAGATACTTGTTCCATTCTTCGCGAAGGTCCGGATTGAGTGCACAACGAAGTGCTGCCGTGTAGACCTGGACACCGCCCTTTTCAGTTTCCAACGCCTGGAAGAGCAGGTCGGTAGGAACGCTGCCGAGTAGTTTCTTTGTATTCATTGAGCCCCCTTGTTCCTTCAGGTTTGATGATATGGAGGCGAGCCGTTCGAATTGAAGACGAGCAAGGCAATCGACTGCCCGAAAGTCGGACTCAAATAGCCGCACCTCGAATTGTATTGGTAGTAGCAGCAAGAATTAAGCCACAAAAAGGCACAAAAGGCACAAAAGGAATTTCCGAAACTGTTCGGCAATTTATTTTGTGCCTTTTGTGCCTTTTTGCGGCTTAATAGCGACTTAATAAATGTCGCCGCCGGCCTGTGTTGAGGTTACCGATCCGTTGTTTACGTTGAGCGTGTAAGCGACTCCGCCGGTGCCGGTCCAGGTTGAAAAGTTGAAAGTGCCTCCCTGCGGTACTTTGTAGACGCCGATGTTGAGATAAGTCATAGGCGTCCTGTCTGCGAGCACCTGAGCTGGCCCCGGCGCGTGAAGGAAATAAGCTGCGCCCGTACCCACCATAGTCGCTGCGCCGGATGGCAACACCAGCAACGCCGTACGCTCGTCAATTCCGATGCCTCGCGGTTGCGCGGCCCAACCGTTGTTTACGATGCGCGCCAGAAAGACGAGCGATCTTCCCATTCGATCGCGCGTCACGAAATGTGAGTCGTAAAGCTTGTCTAAACCCAACGCAGATTGAAACAGATCTCGATCGAGTGTGACGTAACGATGGAACGGATTCGCCAACGCCTGACTCGAGGTCACGGATCCAAGAGCGCCCGTGTAAATAAATTGACTGAGTACCGCCAGTCCTGCACTCGTTCCGCCAACAGGCGCCTGCTTGGAATTGAGCAGAAAATTCACGCCGGTCTGCACAGCGGTTCCGCGCCATAATTCAACATACGTAGACTGATCGCCTCCGGCGATCCAAAGTGACTCAGCGTTTTGAATTTGAGTGCTGACGTATGCGGAGTTTGCGCCGGTCACACTGGTGATGATGATTGTTTCAACTGAATCCATCTGCGGGCAGAGCTCCTGGATGTAAGGATTGTAAGCGTCTGTACCAGTGGTCCGGATGACGAGGAAGTCGCCACCGCCCGCGCGCTGGCACATCCATTGGAACGCAGCGTCAACATCGGTCCCACCTCCCATCAAAACCAGTCCTGGACTCAGCGTCTGAGCGGGTTGCGCGTCGGCGGGATTACCGACAACGAACGAAGTAAATCCGGTTTTGGATTTGGCACCAAAAACCGAGGTCGAAAGTGCGCACAAAACAACGAGCATTAATGTAAGCGAACGCAGAGTAGTCAGCATGAGAGTCCTCCTGAAGTGTGAAAGAGTGTCGGGACTTATATCACTTTGCGGCGGTCGAGAGAATAGTGTGACATCCACTCAACGCGCTTTCAGACCTATTCACTGCAATCAGGGAGCGGTTCGTTGCAAATCGGAGCCGGGAAATCCATTCGCCAGGTATAAAGACCGAAAACCTTTGGCAGAGGTGTATCCCGTGAAAACAAAAAGCCGTTTGTTTGAATCACTCGGACAGGATGTCAGATATGGACTGAGGGTTCTGCGCAGGAATCCCGCCTTTACACTCACGGCAGTATTAACTTTGGCCCTCGGCATCGGCGCCAACACGGCCATTTTCAGCGTGATTTACGGAGTGCTGTTGCGCCCGCTCCCGTATCAGGAGGGCGAACGTCTGGTTGTACTAAATCAACAGGCTCGGCTGAGCAACATCAATCGCCTGGGTTTCTCGGTTAAGGAATTCGAGGATTACCGCGACCAGACGAGGACGATGGAAATGGTTGAGCACCACGCCATGAACTTCATTCTGTACGGCCGCGAGGAGCCGGAGCGCGTGCAGACCGCGGTGGTATCTGCAAACTTCTTTGACGTGCTGGGGGTAAAGCCACTCCTGGGCCGAAACTTCGTGCCGGAAGATGAGAAGCAGGGTGGGGAAGCTGTGCTCATGCTCAGCTATAAGTATTGGCAGCAGAGTCACGCAAGCGATCCGAACATCGTCGGCAAAGTCTTCCGCATGAACAATCGCCCTCATACGGTAATCGGCGTGCTGCCGCCTGTTCCGGAGTACCCGTCCGAGAGTGATGTGTACATGCCAACGGCGAACTGTCCCTTCCGCTCCGGCCAGAGGATAATTGAGAACCGTCAAGCACGGTTGTTATCCGTCGTCTTTGGCCGGCTCAAACCCGGGGTTGAAGTGGCGCAGGCGCAGGCAGACGTTGCGGGCGTTGCCAACAACTTACAGTCCACGTACCCGGACGTCTATCCCAGGAAGATTGGCTACACCACCCAGGTGGATCGGCTCGACGCAGTGCTCACGCAGGAAGCTCGGCCCACATTCCTGATACTGCTTGGAACGACCGTGTTGGTATTGCTAATCGTCTCAGCCAACGTTGCTAATCTCAACCTGGCGCGCGTGCTCCAGCGGCAGTCGGAGATTGCGATGCGCACCGCGCTTGGTGCGAGTCGCGCGCGGCTCGTCAGGCAGATGGTGACTGAGAGCATGCTTCTGTCGCTGGTTGGAGGTGCGTTGGGTGTGCTTCTGGCATGGTCCGGACTTCCGCTGCTCACGTCCTTCGCTGAACGTTTCACGACCCGCACTGCCGAGATCAAAATCGACTCTTCGGTGTTGCTCTTCACGGTGGTCGTGTCCGTGTGCACGGGCCTGGCTTTCGGTTTACTTCCGGCGCTTTCCTTAGGTCTTAACCGGAAGAAGGATCTCGCCGAGACACTCAAGCAGGCCGAAGGCCGGTCCACGTCAGGCGGTAAGAACCGCATCCGTGGTCTTCTGGTAGCGGCGCAAGTGGCTATCTCTTTTACGTTGCTTACAGCTGCCGGCCTGCTGCTTCAAAGTCTAATCAAACTTCAGAATGTCGACTCCGGCTTCAATCCTGAGAACGTGCTAGTGATGCGTCTCGCGCCGAACTGGTCCAGGTTCAGCAACACGCAGACGTCCAACGCACAATTCGTCTCGTACTTCCGCAGGATGTTGGAACGAGTCAGTCAGGAACCGGGCGTAGCGGAAGCGTCCGTGGCGTCCACCTATCCACTGAATCCGGCCGGTATTACGCAAGGGCCTAACAACATCGCGATCCAATTGGAAGGTCGCCCGCGAGACGACACCCAGCCCCAGGCGCAAATCGATCCCCGTGCCGTGAGTCCCGGCTACTTTCGCATTCTCGGCATACCGCTGATCAATGGCCGGATCTTTACCGACGCTGATGATGAGAAAGCGCCACGCGTCGCCATCGTGAACGAGGCGGCTGCGCGTGCGCGCTGGGGTGCGGAAGATCCTGTCGGCAAGAGGATTTCTTTTAACAATGGGGAGACGTGGATCACGATCGTTGGCGTGGTGAGCAACGTGAAGCAGTACGGTTTAGAGAAAGCGGCAACAGAAGAGATATACAGCCCTGTGGCCCAGGCTCCTTTCGGATCGTTCCTGGTGATTAAAACCAGGGGAGCGCCAATGGGCGAGGCCAGGCGAATACGTGACGCGGTACATCAGGTCGATGGCGAGACGGCGATCGATCAAGTGAAGACTCTTCAGCAGGTGGTTGACGACTCCGTAGCATCGCCGCGTCTCACGGCGGGGCTGCTCGGACTCTTTGCGCTGCTTGCGCTCGTTATCACAGCCGCCGGAATAACGGGCGTTATGGCGCTGGCAGTGACACAGCGAACGCGTGAGATCGGAATCCGGATCGCGCTCGGCGCTACGCGCCCGCAAATCGTAGCGATGATGATGCGTCAGGCGTTGTTACTGGTGTTGCTCGGTCTGATAGTTGGTTTGGCCGGTGCGTTCTGGCTCAACGGGTTGATAGCTTCGCTCCTCTTCGCAACACCGAGCGCGGATCCAGTCACGTTTGCAGCCGTATCAGGCCTGCTAATTCTGGTCGGGACACTCGCGTGCCTGATACCGTCTCTCAGGGCAACCGGCATCGATCCGATTTTGACTCTTCGACGCGAGTGAACAAGAATCCGAGAGATGGAGAAACAGAAACTGAATGAGCTTTGGCAACGCGGTGAATATACGATCAGCACGGATCGTGCCCGCCTGGACCTGGGCCTTATTCACGACTACATCAGCAATAACTCGTATTGGGGAACCGGTCGCGCGCCGGAGGTGGTGAAGCGCTCGATCGACAACTCGCTTCCGTTCGGCGTGTACAAAGGCGACGAGCAGGTGGGATTCGCGCGGATCGTGACGGACTATGCCACGTTCGCCTGGGTGGCTGATGTATTCGTGGTGCCGGAACACCGCGGGCACGGGTTATCGAAGTGGCTCATGGAAGTCATCATCGCTCATCCGCAGCTACAGGGATTTCGCCGCTGGGTATTGGCTACCAAGGACGCGCACGGATTGTACGAAAAATTCGGATTCATCCCGCTGCACCGCCCCGAACGTTGGATGGAACGCCCCGATCCGAATGTGCAAGAGACTCCGGATTATGGGCACCCGCGATATTTGTTATGGGCGCCGCCCTGGAGTGCGGGGCCTTGGCACCGCACTCCAAGGAGGCGCTAATCGTCACCGCACTGTGAACACGGATGGTGGTACTACGACGGTGGCTTCGGGGTTGTAGTAGTCGTAGAGAGTCGAGGGGGAAGTCTTGGCCTTCAAGCCGAAGCGGGGGCGGAATTTGAAGTTAAAGGAAACACCGCCTGCTTTCGGCCAGAGGTAGACCACGACGCGATCGGGCAGCACGTCGTACTGATTGATGGTCCAGTCTTTCATTGCCACTTGAAGCGAGCTCCGATCGACCTCGGCACCCGGAGGAATGCCGATTTCGGCGAGCATCATTCCGTAGCCGCGAAACCCCACACGAGCAGCCTCTACACGACACGTGATTTCGTCGTTGATCTTTGCCTCAGTCTTGTCAAACTTTACTTGCAGACGTAGATCAGATTTCGAACCGGGCTTCGATCCGGACCACGGGACATAATAATTAGCCACAGCCTGGACCGACGCGAGCGGCAAGCCTTCCGGACGCTTGATCTCAATCCGGTTCGTTCCGACTTTCAGAAACTGCGAGATGTCCACCGTGATCGGAGTGTTCAAACGATCATTAAGTTGTAACGTCTGCACGCGATTGCCGTTGACCACGATATCTGTCGAGGACTGAGCACTGCTCGGACCGTTATTGGAAAACAGCAACAACATCGCATCGAGCACGTTTACAGTCGTTTGCGTTGAGTGCCACACTCCGTATCGATCTTTCTGTTTCAGCAGGAATAGCAGACCGCGGTTGATCAGCTTTTTATCGACGTCGTTCCTGGCGAGTGCCTGAACCACGAGTGCCGTTGTCTCGACGCGTCCGGCGAGTCCCCAACCGTAGAACGGCGTGTTGGTTTCTAGTGACCAGTAAGTCGTGTTTCCT
>JAICQI010000351.1 GCA_025937955.1 Pyrinomonadaceae bacterium | reverse complement strand
TCGCCGCAGCATCGCATGTGTGGTCGTGTTGGTGGCCTTTCTGTTTGTTTGTCCCGCGAACGTTGCCGCGATTCCGATCGACGAGTATCACCAACGACTCAAGCAAGCCATTGACGCGCTCGTAAAGGTTGTTGTGATCGATAAAGATTTTGACGAGGCCGATTTCGAAAATCGAATGCTCGAGACAATCGAGTTTGTTCGCGTCACACTACCGGAACACCTGACGGTCGAGGTTGATGGCGAGGTGTGCAACGTCGAAAACTCATCGCTATACAAGAGTCTCGAAGATCTTAAGAAGTTACCCGGAGCCAAGCAGTTCGAAAAAGTCGAACACATAACCCAGTTCCTCGAGGCAATCGAAGAGCGAATTGCCGAACGCCAGGCCGCTGTCGTGTCTGGAGTGAGTAAGGAACAGGCGAAGAGCACACTCGAAAGCATTCTCGCACGACCCGAATACGCAACCGAGCAGCGCGGTCCAAACGCAATCAGCCGGCTAATCCGCGATTTTATTCGTTGGCTACAAAACCTGTTTCCCAAGCGAACCCCGGTCGAGCCGGGCCGCGTAGATTTCATCAGTTTGATCGCCCAGATCCTCGTAATCGGCCTTGCGTTGGCAGTGCTCCTTTACGTCGTGAAGATTTTGCTGACGCGGTTTGGTCGGACGCGTAAAACTAAAAAGCCCAAAAAGAAAGAGGCTCGCATCGTGCTCGGCGAGCGACTCGAACCGGAAGCGACAGCCACGGATCTGCTGTCGCAGGCCGAAATACTCGCTCGCAACGGCGAGCTGCGCGCCGCTATACGCAAGGCTTACATCGCGTTGCTGGTCGAGTTGGGCGATCGCAAAATGATTAGCCTGGCCCAGCACAAGACCAATCGTGATTATCTGAATTCAGTGAAGAGCATTCCGCCGCTTCATGCAACGATGAGAGGACTCACCGACAGCTTCGAGCGCCATTGGTATGGGTTTGAACAGACAACCCTTGACGACTGGCAGAACTTTCGCGCCGGTTATCTCGCTGCCTTGCGAGCTGAAAGCTAAGACAAGATGCGCCAGCGAATCACCATTATTCTGACGTTTGTAGTAATCATCGGCTTGCTCGTGATTCTCAACACCGTCAGCTACGTGCAGGAGGACAAAAAAGGAGACAGCGAAATCACTCCGAATCGCTCCACTTATCACGCCGGACCAACCGGCACGCGCGCGCTTCACGATCTGCTTAACGAGTCGGGCTACAAAGTTATTCGCTGGCGCGAGACGCCCGACAAGCTGTTAGGTGAGTCCGGTAAATTGGTCAACACGTTTGTGGTGATAGGTCGCGCCAAAATCGAGTTTACGGCCGATGAAGCGAAGTCGTTGCGTGAATGGTTATGGCGAGGCGGCAGGCTGGTACTTATTGATCGCAAAGTGGATCGTGCGTTGGCGGCACAATCTAAAGGTTGGGGTGTCAGGGCGCTGGAGTTCACTTACCCCAGCTTTGAGGACGATCCGGGCGATACCGCGCAGATGACCAAAGATGTAACTGCAATGCAGCCGGTACAGCCCACGGTCCTGACGAATACCATCCAGTCAGTGATGCCTTCGCGGTTTGCGTCGCGAGTACAGATCATTGTGCGCGGTGACCAGGATATCGTCGAGGATGATTTTTCTAAAGACTCCGAGACGGAGTTATCGCACGATGATTTGGAAGCAGCTCATTCGCCGGCCCCAGTCGTGCACATTGGCAATCGTGAAGGGGCGCTCCTGGTCGATTACGCTTATGGGGCGGGCCGGATCGTCGTGCTCAGCGATCCTTACATCGTCACGAACAGTGGTATCAAGTTGAACGATAATCTGCAACTCGCCATCAATGCTCTCGGCGGCGGCAGAGGATTGATCGCCTTCGACGAATATCATCAGGGCAGGGGCGTTACGCAAAATGCTTTTGCCAGTTACTTTGCCGGTACGCCGGTGCTGGCCCTCGCGGCGCAGATTGTGTTGGTGATCCTGCTCATTCTTTGGACCAATGCGCGGCGGTTCGGACGCCCGTTGCCATTGCCGCACGTGGATCGGCGCTCGAGTCTGGAGTTTGTTGCGTCGATGGCTGAATTGCAGGAGCGTTCACGGGCTTTTGATCTTGCCATCGAGAATATTTACACGCGCACGCGCCGCGTTCTCGCTCGATATGCCGGCATGGATTACAACAGCTCGCGTTCTGAGATCGCGACGCGCGTTGCAGCGCGATCGAATATCGATGGCCAGAAATTGGAAACGCTGATGCGTCAGTGTGAAGAAGCGATCAATGGGGCGCCGATTAGCTGGAGGCAGTCGCTCGATCTGGTACGGCGCCTCCGCGAGGTTGAGAGAGATCTTGGACTGCGCATGCGTTCGCGCGACGTTCGCCAGGCAGCAGAAAACATTTGACCTAACGCTTTGATATTTGTACTTTGAGCCCAATGCCTGAGACCGTCGCCTCTACTGTCGAACACATTCGCACCGAATTAAGAAAAGTCATCGTCGGACAAGACGACGCGATCGAACAGATCCTGATCGCTTTGCTGGCGGAAGGGCATGCGTTGATCGAAGGCGTGCCCGGCACGGCGAAAACACTGACAGTTAAAACGCTGTCGCGCATCATAAATGCCAGCTTTAGTCGCATCCAGTTTACGCCGGACCTCATGCCATCCGACATCACCGGCACCAACGTCTTCAACATCGCGACTTCGAATTTCAACCTGCGTCGTGGACCAATATTCACGGACATCCTGCTGGCGGATGAGATCAATCGCACGCCGCCAAAAACGCAGGCGGCACTGTTGGAAGCGATGGAAGAACGCCAGGTAACGATCGACGGCGAAGCGTATCCGCTGCCTTCAATCTTCACCGTGCTGGCTACTGAGAACCCGATCGAATACGAAGGCACTTACCCACTGCCGGAAGCACAACTCGATCGCTTCCAGCTCAAGATATTGTTGGGTTACCCGGGTGAAGAGCACGAGCGCGAAATTATCGCGCGCTGGAATGACGGGTTCAATTCGAAGCGGTTGGATGAAGTTGATATCAGACCGCTCCAGGATCCGGCCGCGATTATTCATTGTCGCGCGGAAGTCGCGCGGGCGCGTATGGAGCCGGGCGTTCAGCACTACGCAGTCGATCTCGTGCGCCGCACACGTGCGCATCCTTTCATTCATTACGGCGCGAGTCCCAGGGCTTCGGTCGCGTTGCTGTTGTGTTCGAAGGCGCTGGCGGCAATTCGCGGACGTGAATTTGTGACGCCCGACGACGTGCGCGACGTCGCATTGCCCGTGCTTCGTCATCGTTTGACCTTGCGCGCCGAGGCCGAGCTCGATGGCGTCACACCGGATTCCGTGATTACCGATATTCTGAAATCTGCGGAAGTACCGAGATAGAAATTTAGCCACAGATGAACACGGATTTCATACACAGATTTAAATTAATCCGTGAATGAAATCCGTGTTAATCCGTGGCTCAAATGCGTTTTGTCTTCACAAAGCTCTTCTACTTTCTCGTCGCACTCGGTCTGATTCCTTTGTGGTTTTCGTGGGATCGCCCGTGGCTGCGTTGGGTCGCGCTCGCTTACAACATCCTGCTGATCGGTGCTGCTTTTGCTGAGTCGCGGTTCTGTCAACTTCCGAAAGGCCTCGTCATCTCGCGAGAGTTTGGCAGCCGCTTCGCGATGGGAGCGGAGACCGAAGTCAGAATCCAAATTCAAAACGCCTCTAACCGTCCCGTCTCGTTGCTAGTGAAAGACGAATATCCGCCACAGATGGTTTTGAGCGGGATGCGGGAGGGGCGCGTTGATATCGACGCACAAAGCACAGCCACACTCATCTACGAAGTCAAACCACTACGCCGCGGCCGGTTTGAGTTTGGTCTAACCGCCGTCCGTTTCCGATCGAAATATCGACTGATCTGGTGCCAGACAAACGTAACCGAGCCCGTGACCGTGAAGGTCTATCCGAACATGCGCCGCGCGCGCGAAGCGGAGCTGAAAGCACTCGGCGCGCGCTCGGTCGTTTCCTCGCATCGCAAAACTTCCTGGCGCGGTGAAGGACGCGAATTTGAATCGATGCGCGACTACGTTCGTGGCGACGAGCTGCGGCACATCTCATGGACGGCAACAGCGCGGCGCGGAAAGCTCACCACGCGCCAGTATCAGATCGAGCGCGATCAAACAATCCTGATCGCACTCGACGCCGGTCGCCTGATGACCGCGCGCATCGAACAGGAAACAAAACTCGACTCAGCGGTACACGCAACGCTTGCACTCTTCTCAGCGGCGGCGCGCGCCGGCGATAACGCGGGTCTCGTCGTCTTTGGGCGCAGGATCAAAAGCTACTTGCCGCCGAGTCGTGGGCGCGATCATATCGAAGCCGCGCTCGAAGCTCTCTACGCGGTTGAGCCGGAAATGATCGAGCCTTCGTACCCGCACGCCTTCGAGTTCATCGCGGCAAACAGCAAGCGGCGCGCACTGGTCGTGTTGTTGACCGATCTGGTCGATGAAGAAGGCTCGAAAGAGTTGCTGACGTCGCTCCACATCCTGCGCCCGCGCCACTTGCCGCTCGTGGTCACGATCGCCGACAGAGATCTGAAAGCAGTCGTGCAGCAAACGCCTTCGTCAGTTAAGGAACTGTTTACGCAGTCAGTCGCGGAAGAGATCATTCATCATCGCGAGGCGGCGCTGCGTTTGGTCGAATCGATTGGCGGGCTTGCGCTCGACGTGACGGCGGCTGCGTTGGCTCCCGCTTTGTTGGAAACGTACTTGCGTGTGAAGGAACGTGGACTATTGTGACTTTGCCTTTTCGTGACCGGCGAGAAGCAGGTAAGCGTAGAGCGTCACGCCTGTGAGCGCCGCGATGCTGTACTTTATGCGCGGATCTATCAACGCTGGTGAAATGAATCCTTCGATCGTTCCCGCGACCACCAACAGCACAGCCACTCCCACCATCAACCGCACCGCTTCCATGCCGCGCGTTCTGAGCGCATCCGCGCGCGAGAGATTGCCGGGCATAATCATCGCGCTGCCGATCAGCAGTCCGGCGCCACCGGCAATGAAGATGCACGACAGTTCGACAACGCCATGCGCGACCACGAACGTCAATAGATCGTTGCCGAAGCCCGCGCGGTAACACAGGGTCAGTATCGAAGCAAAGTTTGCTCCATTGATAGCCAGGTAAAAAAGCGTGCCGATGCCACAGGTGGCGCCGAAAGCGAAGGTGTAGATCGTGACCTGAATGTTGTGGGTCATGATCGACGTGGCGCCGATCTGGTTCGCGTCGTTCAGCGATTCCCACCACGGTGTTTTCGTTTCGATGTAAAGCTCGCGGAAGGATGGGTCTACGCCGACGAGCTCTGAGAACTCCGGATCGTAACGTGTTCCCACAAAGCCGATGAGCGCGAAGAGGGCAAAGACTGAAAACGAAAGCAGCGTGTAGCGCCAGGTGCGGCGAAACGTCTGTGGCAGCTCGCGCGCGAAAAAGTGACGAATGCGTTTGCCGCCCTGCGCGTCAGCGCGATAGATGCGACCGTGCGCGCGAATGACCAGGCTGTTCAGGTAATTGATCAGGCGCGGGTCGCGCGATTCGGCGCGAGCGATAGCGAGATCCGACGCGGTGCGACGATAGATACGGCCCAGTTCGCGAACTTCCTCGCGTCGCAAACGGCGCAGCGACGCGGTATCGAGCAACTTGAGCAGGTCCTCGAGACGTTGCCAGGCGTTTTTGCGTTGGTTGATGAAGCGATCGGGAGGCACGACGAGGATTATAATCCAATCATGCAGCGATTGGTTGAATGTATCCCTAATTTTAGCGAAGGCCGGCGGCCGGAAAGAGTCCAGTCGATTGCCGACGCTATCTCCGCGGTCGAATCTGCATGCGTGCTCGACACGCATATCGATCCCGATCACAACCGCTCCGTTATTACTTTTGTGGCTGCGCCGGAAAGGGTTGTCGAAGCTGCGGTGAACGCCGTGCGCCGGGCTTCCGAACTCATTGATATGCGAACACACTTGGGCGAGCATCCGCGGCTCGGCGCCACCGACGTGCTGCCGTTCGTTCCCGTGCGCGGCGTGACGATGGACGACTGCGTGCGTATAGCTCACGAAGCAGGCGCGGTGATCGCAAAAGAGCTCTCGATTCCGGTCTACTTCTACGAGCGAGCTGCCAGGCGACCGGAGAGAGTGAACTTAGAAGACGTGCGTCGTGGCGCGTTGGAACTGCTTCGCGAACAGATCACCACCAACCCGGAGCGTGCGCCCGACGAAGGTCCGGCCCAGGTCCACGAATCCGCCGGCGCGATCGCGGTGGGCGCGCGGCCGTTCCTGATCGCGTTCAACGTAATTCTGCGCAGCACTGACATTGCGATAGCGCGGCAGATCGCGCGTACGATCCGGGCGCGCAACGGAGGGCTGCCGTTTGTCAAAGCACTCGGCTTCAGATTG
>JAICQI010000025.1 GCA_025937955.1 Pyrinomonadaceae bacterium | reverse complement strand
GGAATCTCGTTGAGCTTGTAACCGACTCCACGAACAGTCAGCACGTAGCGCGGGTTCTTAGGATCCGTCTCGAGCTTCTTACGCAGACGGTTGATGTGTGGATCGATGTTGCGTTGATAGCCTTCGTAATCGGTGCTCCAAACGCGGTCGAGCAACGCGTTTCTGGACCAGGCCCTGCCGGGCTCAGACGCGAGCAGTTCGAGAATCTGAAACTCCAGCGGCGTCAGATCAACTCGGGAACCATTCCGGATCACTTCATGGCGTCGCTTGTCGATCACAAGGTCGCCGACTTCGATCCGTTCGCCGTCCTGTTCCGTGGGCGCAGCTCCGCCTCGTCGCAACAACGCCTCGACGCGGTATTCGAGTTCGCGCGGGCTGAAAGGCTTTGCCAGGTAATCGTCGGCTCCGGCCTCAAACCCCGCGACCTTGTCGGAAAGCGCGTCGTGTGCGGTCAGGAACAGGGCCGGCGTTTGAATGCCTCGATCGCGAACTCGTTTGAGTAACTCGATGCCTGACATACCCGGCATCGACACGTCGAAAATGAAGCAGTCAAACCTGCCCGCGATGGTGGCTTCGAGCGCCGCCATGCCGCTTTCGCGTTCTTCAACCGTGAAGCCCAGCCGGCGAAAGTACTCGGCCAGTAGAAGTCTCATGTCGGTATCGTCGTCTGCTATCAGAAGACGCTTACCTGCGTGCTTAGTGTTTGGTGTCGCTTGTTGTGCCAAATGTCTGATCCTGTCGGAGGGGATCTGATTTACGCCGTCCTATAGTTAACGGCGAGAATTATAACCTAATTTTGGGCGGACTCATCCGGGGAAACGATTTGCATGAGTTCATGCCCAGTAAAGAATCGAGCAAATCAGTCAGCCTTGACGCATATAAGCGGGGGTAAGTATAGTTCTTCCTTACGGTTTAGGACCGTTTTTTCAACCTCCCTTATAGCAACTGATCAGAGATTTTCGCAACCAGAGATGCGTGATCTTCGCCGCCTGTTAAAGTATTTGAGACCTCACTGGCCTATCTTCACACTGGCTACTATGGCGATGCTGCTGGTGGGAGTGCTCGAGAGCGCCATCGGCGGTTTGATCGTTCCAATCTTCGATCAGGCTTTTGTTCAAGGTGAAGGTCAGCGTACCTCCACGATTTTCGGACTGCAACATTTAATTCCACAAGCCCCCTTTGGCGCCTGGAAAATGATCTCGATCCTGTTGATCGTTTTCACTCTGGCCAAAGGCATCGCGGAATACCTGTCGACTTACCTGATGGCGCGTATCGGCCAGTCAGCCGTGCTCAAGCTGCGTCAGGATCTGTATAGCCACTTGCTGGCGCAGTCTGCAACCTTCTTTGAACGACATCGCACCAACTATCTCGTTTCCAGGCTTGTCTCCAGTGCGGCCGCTATCGAAACGGCGGTTACCAGTACTATCCGAGACATGTTACGCGAGAGTTTCACGCTGATAGCGTTCCTGTCCGCGTCATTCTATTACAGTTGGCGACTGACGCTCGGCTCGCTCGCGATTGCTCCTGTTATTGCAGTGCTCACCGCCAAGTTTGGCAAGGCTTTGCGCAACCTCGCGCGTGAGAGTTTTGAAGGTAGCAAACAATTGACTGACACGGCGCAGGAGGCACTCGCGAATCAGGGGATCGTCAAGGCGTATCGTGCGGAGAAGCGCGAGTCACAACGGTTCACGGACGTCGCGAAGAGGATCGTCAAAGCGAACCTGCGCAGCGCGAGTATCGCGGGTGCTTCACCACCGACGATCGAGATGATCGGGATATTGTTCGTCGTTGCGCTGCTGTTCTTTGGCCAGCGTGAGATCATGGCGGACCGCATGAACGCGGCGCAGTTCGTGACGTTCCTCTTCTTTCTGTTTCGCAGTTACGATCCGATGCGCAAGCTTTCGCGACTGCAGAACAGCATGGAACAGGCATTAGCTGCCGCGCATCACGTTTGGGAAGTGATGGACGAGCACGCCGAGATTAACGAGAAGCCAACCGCCCGCGAGCTTCCAGTGCTCAAGAAAGAGATCGAGCTGCAGAACGTTTCGTTTGGTTATGCCAATGAATCACGCTCGGTTTTGCACGAAGTGAGTTTGAAGATACCGGCGGGGACGATGGTGGCGCTGGTCGGCGAGTCGGGTGGCGGAAAGTCGACGTTGACGAAGTTGCTGCCTCGTTTTCACGATCCGAGTTCAGGAGCGGTTTTGTGGGACGGTATTGATCTTCGCGACGTAACGATCGCGAGTCTTAGAAAACAGATCGCGCTTGTCACTCAGGAGACAGTGCTTTTCAACGACACGGTGCGCCATAACATCGCGTACGGGAAGCCTGAGGCGAGCGACGGGGAGATCGAAGAGGCGGCGCTGATCGCTTTTGCGCACGACTTCATTCGCGAACTACCCAACGGATACGATACGATTGTCGGCGAGCGCGGCATCTTTCTTTCCGGCGGCCAGCGCCAGCGCCTCGCCATTGCCCGTGCAATTTTAGTTAACGCCCCAGTCCTGATTTTGGATGAGGCCACCTCCGCACTCGACGCGGAGTCAGAGCGCCTGGTCCAGCGCGCCATCGGCAACCTGGTACGGAACCGGACCACCATCGTGATTGCGCACCGGCTGTCTACCGTGCGGCGCGCGGATGTTATCGTGGTGATGGAAGCGGGGCGTATCATAGAGATGGGCACTCACGCGGAACTGCTGCGCCTGGGCGGGAAATATCAAAAGCTTTACGAGCTTCAATTCGCGGACGAAGAAGAACTGGTAGCGCTTTCATAGGTCCTACTGGACCTATGGGACCTATTCTTAGAAGCTATGAAATCAATGACCGGATACGGCAAGGGGATGGTGGCGGGCGACGACTTCTCCGTCTCCGTCGACCTGAAGACCGTCAACAATCGTTTCCTCGACATCCATCTCCGTGTTGGTTCAGAGCTGGCTTCCGTCGAACCGTCGATCAAGAAACGGATCACTTCGCGACTGTCGCGCGGGCGTGTTGACGTCACCGTCAGCATGGAACGCGCGGCGCAAGTGGCTTACGAGTTAAACCGTCCCCTCATCGCCGGCTACGTCAATGCGCTGAAACAACTCCAGCAGGATTTCAATATCGCCGGCGAGCTCGACATCAACGCGATCGCGCGTATTCCCGGCGCGCTCCAACCCGCTCGCAATGGCATCGACGAACGCATGATCACAGCGCTCGAACAGGCATTGGACCAGGCGCTCGACGAACTGCAAAAGATGCGCGAGCAGGAAGGCGAAGCACTCAAGAACGAACTGCGCGACCGGGTGCGAAAGATCGAAGCGCTCGTGCCCGTGATCGAAGCTTCCGCCGCTGGTCTGGCCGATGCTTATCGCCAACGCTTACAAAAACGGATCGGAGAACTGCTGAGCCGCGGTGGACAGATGGTCGAGGTCGATCCGGTAAGACTGGCCCAGGAAGTTGCTTACCTCGCTGATCGCAGTGACGTGAGTGAAGAGATGGTCCGGTTGCGCAGTCACTTGTCTCAGTTTCAGGAGGCACTCGATGCGCCGGGTGAAGCCGGCAAGATGCTTGATTTCCTGCTCCAGGAGCTCAATCGCGAAGCGAACACCACCCTTTCAAAATCCACCGATCTGGTAATTAAGGAGGCGGGCTTGGCTATCAAGGCGGAGGTCGAGAAACTTCGCGAGCAGGTTCAGAATGTCGAGTAGAGTGAAAGAACTGGAAACGTCCAGAACAGTTAGTCAGGCCACTTCGCGAGGCACGCTTTTCGTCGTTAGTTCGCCATCAGGCGGCGGTAAAGGCACCATCATCCGGCACGTGCTGCAAGTTGTGGCGGTGGAAAATCTTAGCTATTCTGTCTCGTACACGACTCGTGCGCCACGGCAGGGGGAGGTCGATGGCCGCGAGTATTTTTTTGTTAACCGGGAAACTTTCGAAGAGATGGTGGCCGCGGGCGAGTTTCTCGAATGGGCCTGCGTGCACGGGAACCTTTATGGAACGGCGAAGAACCAGGTTATCGAAGAGACCAACGCCGGTTCCGATATCATTCTCGAGGTTGATGTTCAGGGCGCGGCCAGCGTGCGACAGTTGCTGATGGATTCGGTGAGTATCTTCATTCTGCCGCCGTCGTATGAAGTGCTGAAGCAGAGACTGATCGCGAGGGGCACGGATTCGCCCGAGGAGCTAGCGGTTCGTCTACGCAATGCGCCGGATGAGTTGAAGCAGTATTCCGCTTTCGACTACGTGATCATCAACGACGAGGTCGAGCGGGCGTCGGCCCAACTGGCTTCGATCATTTACGCGGCGCGCGCGCGTTGCATGCGCCAGGAGAGCTTGGTTCTGGAAGTGATTGAAAAATTCAAAAGTAATTCGATTATAGAGTCATAAGAAAAGGAGCATTCGAGTGACAGATTTGATTGAGAGTGAAGTTGATGGAGCTTCCGGACCGGAAGTTGATTCGAAGTATCGTCTGATAATCCTCGCCGCGAAGCGCAGCAAGCAATTGCAGCGCGGCGCACAGCCCAGAATCGAGATCGATCCTCAGAAACACAAGCCGACGCGCATCGCGCTCGAGGAAGTCATGCGCGGCCGCGTGCACTTTAATATCAAGGAACAAGAATAGGTCCTATAGGACATATAGGACCTATATCACATGCCTTTGTAATCTGGCCCACCACCGCCTTCGGGTGTTACCCAGTTGATGATCTGGTAGGGATCCATGATGTCGCACGTCTTGCAGTGAACGCAGTTGGAGAAGTTTATCTGCAGGCGTCTGTTTCCATTGCCGCCGTCCTCAACCATCTCGTAAACCGCCGCCGGACAGAACCGCTGGCATGGATTGCCGTACTCCTCAGCACAACGCGTCGAACAGATATTCGTATCGAGCACGTGCAAGTGGGCCGGCTGGTCTTCGTCGTGGCCCACCGCGGCATGGTAGACGTCGGTTACCTTGTTAAAAGTCAACTTGCCGTCGAAACGCAGATCCTTGTAACGCTGTTCGAGCCGGTCGTCGCGATAACCATAGTTCGACAGCTTCTTCATCTCTTCGTGCCCGGCAACGCTGCGATCGCGATCGAAGATCCCCCAGGCACGCCCTCCGGTTACAAACTGCAAACCCGCATTGATCAATGCGGGCCAGCGTCCATGCTTGAAAGCTGAATGGAAATTCCTGACTTTGCGTAACTCCGGAATGATCCAGCTTTCTTTGACCACCTGCTCGTAACGCTGCAACTGCTTCGCGGAGAAATCTCCAGCAACTAATGCTTCATAGATCACTTCCGCCGCGAGCATGCCGCTCTTGATCGCGGAATGAATTCCTTTCAGTCTTTGCGGGTTCAGCAATCCCGCGCAGTCGCCGGCCAAAAGCACTCCGTCCGCGTACATGCGCGGAATGGCGAAGTAACCGCCGGCAGTAACCGTCTTTGCTCCGTAACGAAGCATCTTGCCGCCTTCGAGCAGTCGCGCGATGTAAGGATGAGTTTTGTAACGCTGAAACTCCGCGTGCGGATCGATGAGCGGGTCTTTGTAGTCGAGACCGGTGACGTAACCGATGTTGAGCACGCGATTCTGCATGCCGTAGATCCAGCCGCCGCCGTAGGTCGCAGTGTCAGAAGGAAAACCGAGCGTGTGCGTGACTCGTCCCGTTGGATAACGATCGTCTGGCAACTCCCACAACTCTTTCACGCCAAGACTGTAGACTTGCGGCTCGCGTCCTTCATCCAGCCCCAAACGTTCGATAAGTTGTTTGCTCAGTGAGCCACGTGGTCCTTCACCCAGCACCGTCACTTTCGCTCGCAGATCAACTCCCGGCTCGTAGTTGGGTTTTCGCTTCCCTTCCTTGTCGATTCCCTTGTCGCCGGTGCGCACGCCGAGCACGCGATCATTTTCGTCGTAAAGCAGATCCGCGCCCGGAAACTCCGGAAAAATGTTGACGCCGGCCTCTTCACATTTCTCGCCCAGCCACACAGTCAAACGATTCAGCGAAACGATGTAGTAACCGTGGTTCTTCAGGGGCGGCGGCGTGATCGGCGAACGCAGCGCGAACTTCGGAGTCAGATAAAGAAAGTAATCTTCTTTGACAGGCGACTCGAGCGGCGCGCCCTGTTCTTCAAAATCAGGGATCAGCTCACGCAGCGCTTTCGGATCCATCACCGCGCCGGAAAGTATGTGTGAACCGACCGCCGATCCCTTTTCAATCACCGCGATCTCGATGTCGCCGAGGGAGGCGTTTTGTTTGACCAGACGCGCCAGATGAAGCGCACCGCTCAAGTTAGCCGGACCGGCCCCTACAAAAACTACATCAAACTCCAGAGTTTCACGTTCCATGTTCACAGATTACACAGTTTGCTGCGTTTGTTTCAATCGGCGTTATCTGTGTAATCTGTGGTCATGCCGAATCATCTTATTAATGAAACGAGTCCTTATCTCTTGCAGCATGCCCACAATCCGGTTGACTGGTATCCGTGGGGCGAAGAGGCCTTCGAGAAAGCGCGGCGCGAAAACAAGCCTGTCCTGCTCAGTATCGGCTACTCGGCCTGCCACTGGTGTCATGTGATGGCGCACGAGTCGTTTGAAGACGAGCAGATAGCACAGCTCATGAACGAGCACTTCGTGAACATCAAGGTCGATCGTGAGGAGCGTCCGGATCTCGATCAGATCTACATGAACGCCGTGCAGATGATGACGCACCACGGCGGTTGGCCGATGACTGTGTTTCTGACTCCCGACGCCGTGCCGTTTTATGGTGGTACGTACTTTCCACCGCAGGACCGATACAACATGCCGGGCTTTCCGCGAGTCCTGATTGGCGTTGCCGAAGCTTATCGCGATAAACCAGACGATATTCGCGAGACCGGCACGTCACTCATCAACGAGCTTCGTCGACTCAGCGCCACCGGCGGCGCCGATCATCCGATCGAGCCGGAGCTGCTTGATGCTGCATACACCGGCATCGCCAAAGGTTATGACTCCATCAACGGCGGCTTCGGCGGCGCGCCAAAGTTTCCGCCCGCGATGACGCTCGAGTTTCTGCTGCGCACGTATATGCGCACCGGCCAGCAAGCTGCGCTCGAGATAGTGGACCACACGTGCAGGAAGATGGCCAACGGTGGAATGTACGATCAACTCGGCGGTGGTTTTCACCGTTACTCCACCGACTCGAAATGGCTCGTGCCTCACTTCGAGAAGATGCTTTACGACAATGCCCTGCTCTCGCGGCTTTACCTGCACTATTTTCAAGGGAGTCAGGAGGCGTTTGCGCGCGAGACTGCCGAAGGCATTCTCGACTACGTGCTGCGCGAGATGACGCATCCCGACGGCGGTTTCTATTCAACTCAGGATGCAGACTCGGAAGGACATGAAGGAAAGTTTTTTGTCTGGGACATCGATGAGGTTCGGAAGACGCTCGGAGCTCGTGACGCCGAGCTCTTCTCGTCGTACTACAACATCACGGAGTCGGGAAACTTTGAAGGCAAGAACATTCTCAACGTAACACGCGCGCCGGTAGCAATAGCGGTAGCTCATGACCTCACCGAGTCAGTGCTGCAGTATTCACTTAACGAAAGCAAGCGCAAACTGTTTGAGCTGCGCGAGCAGCGCATCAAGCCCGATCGCGATGAAAAGATACTCACCGCGTGGAACGGCTTGATGATGGCGAGCTTCGCGGAAGCCGGCGTAATCCTGAATCGCGCGGATTACACGAACGCTGCGAGACGAAATGCTGAGTTTGTGCTTTCGAACCTGCGGCGCGACGGCACGCTGCTGCGCACGTGGAAAGACGGCGTCGCGAAATTCAATGCCTATCTCGAAGACTATTCTTATTTGGCCGAAGGACTGGTTACGTTATTTGAAACGACAGGAGAGTTTCGCTGGTTGAAAGAAGCGTTGGTGTTGACTGAACGGATGATTGAGGAGTTCTGGGATGATCAAAGCGGCGCCTTCTACTTCACCGGGAAGAGTCACGAAAACCTGATCGTCCGTTCGAAGGATTACTTCGACAACGCGACGCCATCAGGAAACTCGGTTGCCGCACTCGTTCTGCTGCGCCTGGCGACACTCACCAACAACGACCACTATCGCAATCTCGCCGTCGCCACCTTGCGAGAAATGTCGGATCAGATGCGCCGTTATCCCTCAGGATTCGGATACGCGCTTTCAGCCGTGGATTTCCTACTCTCGACGCCAAAAGAGATAGCCATCGTAGGGAAAAATCCGCCTGACATCCGTCCCCTCCTGGCCGAAACGTGGCGCCCATACCTGCCAAACAAAGTCGTCGCGCCCGGCTTCGTCGATCAATCAGAGCCGGCGGAAGTCGTTCCCTTACTGGAAAACCGTCCGCTCATCAACAATTTAGCGACTGCGTACGTTTGCGAAAACTACTCCTGCCAACAGCCTGTGACCGAAGTGTCCGCACTTGGAGAACAGCTCCAGTTATGAACAATGATCCCTGTGCCTTTTTCGTGAAGGTGGTTTTACAGTTGTGTTTGTTAATGCTTCCGTTCTCGGTTCTTGCCCAGGAGAAGGAAGCAAGTAAGACCAGCGAGGGGCTTTCACTGGAATCACAGCGACGCGCTTTTGCAATCGCCCTTCTTACTTCGCTTGCTGATGAAACGCGCAACTATGACGGGGTTCTTCGGCCTCGGGTGCTGGCGCGTGCGGGCGACATCTTGTGTAATGCCGACAGTGATACCGCCCGAACGCTGTTTCGCCGGGCGTGGGAAGCAGCCGAGAAAGGAGACGCCGAAGGATTAACATTGAAGAGTCCAGATGGAGTTCCGGCGATGGCAGCCGAGCTAGTCACCGCTTTGCGGCGCGAAAGCGGCTACGATCTGAGAACAGAGGTGTTAGCTCTCGCAGTGCGCTGCGACCAGAAACTCGGTGAAGAGTTCTTCAAAAAGCTGACCCAAGACAGGAAAGACGAAAGGACTGGTTCCAGCTATCAAAATTCGAACGATAGTTCGGAAGAGATGTCGAAACGGCTTAACCTTGCCACCAGATTGCTTGATGAAGGTGACATCGAACGAGCGCTGGAATTTGCCGCACCGGCCTTGAATAAAGTGAATGCGAATTCAATCGGTTTTCTATCCAAGTTGCGGGAGAAGAAGTCAGAGGCTGCAGACCAGAGATTCGCATTGCTGCTGGCTCAGGCCGAGGTGGATCCTTCGTCGGACGCAAACACAGTCTCCGGCTTATCTTCGTATGCATTTACTCCAGGCTTCTACGTAACGTTCAACAGAGATGGGAATGCACGCTGGATTCAGCCTGAGCAATCTACCGCTGCACTTAGACCACCTAAGCTTCCGGCGCTGATCCTCAATAAATTTTTCCAGGCCGCTGCGACTATTTTGCTACGACCGTTACCGCCACCTAACCAGGATTTCACTACTTCAGGACGAATCGGAAAATCGAAGGTAGTTAAGCGACTGCTTCCGTTGTTTGAACAACACTCGCCTGATACCGCCGTAGCGCTGCGCACTCAACTTCAAGCGTTGAGCGCCGGGCCGGGAACCGAGCTTAATGACGAAAGTCCCTTGCTAAAGCAGGGATTTCAGACCGATGCCACTGAAAGCAGCGTGTTGGAAACGATGCAGGAACAGATTGACCATGCTAAGAGTTCCAGGGAGCGAGATCGGATCTATGCGGATGTGGCGGTGACGCTGGCAAGTCGCGGCGACAGCCGTGCGCAAGAATTTGCGCAGAAGATTGAAGATTCGGACCGCCGAACACAAGTACTTCGATACGTCGATTTTGAGCTGGTCCGCTTTGCGCTTCTGATGAAAAGATTTTCCGAAACAATTCGGCTTGCGGCGAGCGAGCATCTATCTCACTCCCAACGCGCCTGGGCATTTATGCAAGCGGCGCAGCTAATTAAGGACTCCGGACCCCAGCGTGCTCTAGAACTCCTGGAGAAAGCCGCAAATGAGGCGCGACGTATCGACACCCAAGATCCGAACCGCACGAGCTTGCTCATAGGCGTGGCCTCGCAAATATTTTCCGACGATCGTGTTCGCGCTTGGGAAATAATGGGCGAAGTTGTGAAAGCCGCCAACAACTCAGAAAGATTTAGCGGAGAGAATGTAGAGCTTCGTTTTCCGTTCGCGACGAAAAGCGGTCTCAGAATTACCTCGGTTGGCGGAGCTGATCTTGGCCTTTCAGGCGCGCTGCGATCCCTCGCTAAAGACGATCTATACCGGTCAATCGATCTGGCTAAGGCGTTTAAGAATGACGCTCCACGCGCGATTGCTTTACTCGCCGTCGCCAGCTCTCTACTGGAAAAAGTCGACACCCCGGTTCGGTAGGACCCGAACCCCTTCAATTCCGGTTTTCAGATTTCCATACACGATAGACGCAGAACTTGACGCCAAGCCCCTGATAGGTCTATAGTTAGGGCCGTGCCAACAATGTTGGCACCATACCAAGCGCGTAAATCACCTACAACTGTCGTTATCACCGCTCCTGTTGGAAGGATTGAGCCCCGCAATGCTGAAAACCCACTTGAAGAGCACCGCTCTCATGGCAGGCATCATTGTGATCTGTGCTCTGGCTGCTTCGGCGATTCTCTTTTATGCCGCGATCTTGAACTGGAGTCTCACTTACGCTGTCCTTGGGCTGCTGATTTCTGCCCTGGTCTATCTCCTCTATCGCTTCAACGAGCGACGGCTCGAAGAGGTGCTGCACGCTGAAGCCGAGCGCCGCCAGCACGCGGAAGAGATGGCGGCTATCCATATGAACACCATCGAGTCGCTCGCGATCGCGATCGACGCGAAGGACCAGACAACTCATGGTCACGTGCGTCGCACGCAGATCTACGCCACGCAGATGGGAACGCTCCTGAACGTTTCCGAAAAAGAGTTACGCGCGCTGCACGCCGGTGCGTTGCTACACGACATCGGTAAGCTCGCGGTGCCTGAATACATCCTCAACAAACCAGGCAAACTCACCGAAGCGGAATTCGCCAAGATGAAGATCCATCCGACTGTCGGTGGCGACATTCTGAAGCGCGTCAACTTCCCTTACCCGGTCGAAGACATCGTGCGTTATCACCACGAAAAGTGGGACGGCAGCGGTTATCCGAAAGGACTCAAGGGCGAAGCGATTCCGCTCATCGCGCGAATCATCTCCGTAGTTGATTTTTACGATGCCACGCGTTGCGATCGCCCGTATCGCAAGGGCATGAAACGCGAGGAGTCGCTGGCGTTGCTGCGCAGCATGGTGGGAAGCGCGTTTGATCCGAAGGTGGTCGAGACTTTCATCAGGCACGTGGAAGCGTTTGATCAACTGATCGACTCGCAGGATATTCAAGAACAGGTTGACTCGACGCCCGCAGTCGATAATCAAACGGCCACGAAACCCGACGCTGGTCTCGCGCCCGACATTCTCGGAGTTGCCGAAGAGACATCAGTGTTCCGAACGATTAGCGAAGCGCAGCGAGAGGTCTTCGCGCTCCACGAGATCGCACAGACTATCGGTTCTTCGCTCAACTTGAGCGACACCGTGACCCTGGTCGCGAACAAGTTGCGCGCGATCGTGCCGTTCGATACGTGTGTCATCTACCTCGTCGACGACCCGTCAGGCAAAGCAATCGCGGCGCACGTAGTCGGTGAAGAAGTCGAGCTTTTCAAACGGAGGCGCATCAACATCGGCGACGGCATCACGGGTTGGGTGATAGCCAATTCACGTTCGATGTGTAATGCATCGCCGGATCTGGACCTGGTCGGAATTCCGGATGAGGTTGCGAAGCGTTTTCGGGGTGTGTTGGTATCGCCGCTGCTTCGTGAAGACGGGGCGTTCGGAGCAATCTCGCTCTATTCACAGAGTCGCACGTCTTACACCTCCGAACACGTCCGGCTGCTGGAGTCGGTTTGCCAGCACGCGTCGAGCGCTCTCAACAACGCGCTCACGTACGAAAAGACACGCGAGAGCGCGCTAGTCGATCCGTTGACGGAACTGCCTAATGCGCGTGGCTTCTACATGATGCTCGAACAGCGCATCGCCGAGTGCCAGCGCATGAACAAAGAGCCTGTGGCGGTGGTCTGCATGGACATCGACGATTTCAAGATCGTTAACGACAAGTACGGGCATTCGATTGGCGATCGACTGCTGGCGAGTGTGGCCGGAGTAGTTCGTCGCGAACTCCGGCAGATGGACATCCTGACGCGTTACGCCGGTGATGAGTTCGTTGCGATCATGCCAATGGCTTCGAGCAAGATGGCGGCTTCGATTAGCGAACGAATGCGCAACGCGGTTGAAGAACAATTGTTCTCGGTGCGCCCCGGCACGATGGTCGGTCTGGGCGTGAGCCTCGGTGTCGCCTGCTTCCCTGACGACGGCGAAACCTCCGAAGAATTACTGAGCGCCGCCGCCCGCCGCATGCAGCACGACAAAAACGCCCGCAAAGCCATCCTCACGGTCGCCAGCGCCGGCGTCAGCTCGATCGACATGATGACCTGAGTCACCAGGAAGCACAGCAAAACAAATAAGAACAGCCACAAAAAGGCACAAAAGGCACAAAAAATAATTTAGGAAGAGGATTCAGCCGAGCCAAACTTATTTTGTGCTTTTTGTGCCTTTTTGTGGCTAACTGCTTTTTGTGCTTTGTTGTGGCATAATCCGAACTTTTATGAGCAAACAAACAGCAGCACCCCCTTCAGCCGCCAAAGCCGAAGAGCAGCAGAGCTCTACCGGCGTGATGGACGCGCCTCCGGACACAGTCGACCGGAAGCAGCTAAAACAGGAACGAGACGAGGCCAAGGAACGACAGAAAGAACGCCTTAGTGCTCTCTCTCACGACGAGTTGATCGAGCTCTACCGCCAGATGATTCTCATTCGTCGCTTTGAAGAGAAGTCGGCGGAGGCTTACGTCGCCGGCAAGATCGGCGGCTTCTGCCATCTCTACATTGGACAGGAAGCTGTCGGAGTCGGCACGATTTCCGCGATTCGCAAAGACGACTACGTGCTCTCCAGTTATCGCGAACACGGTCTCGCCCTCGCAAAAGGAATGTCGGCCCGATCGATCATGGCCGAGCTCTTCGGCAAAGCTACCGGCTGCTCGAAAGGTAAAGGCGGCTCGATGCACATGTTTGACAAGAGCCTCGGCTTCCTCGGCGGCCACGCAATCGTCGGCGGCCAGATTCCGCTCGCAACCGGAACTGCTTTCGCCACGAAGTACCAGGGCACAGATCAGGTGACACTCTGTTTCTTTGGTGAAGCAGCTGTGAATCAGGGTGCTTTCCACGAATCGCTAAACATGGCTCAACTCTGGAAACTTCCCTGCATCTACATCTGCGAAAACAACGAGTACGGCATGGGCACTTCTCTCGCCCGCGCAATGTCTCTGCGTGACATCGCGCAAAAAGCCTGCGCCTACGAAATGGCGTCAGAATTTGTCGATGGCATGGACGTGCTCGCTGTTCGTGAAGCCACGCTGCGCGCGGTCGAACGTGCTCGCAAAGATTATCTGCCGACACTGCTGGAAATTCGCACTTACCGTTTCATGGGCCATTCGATGTCTGACCCCGGCAACTATCGCACGCGCGCCGAAATCGAGAAGTATCAGGAGCGCGATCCGATCAAGCTATTCGCCGCCAGTTTGCTCGAAGAGAAGATCGTCGATCAAAAGGCGCTCGACGAGATCGATCGCAAGGTGCGTGAAGAAGTTGAAGACTCGTTGCGTTTCGCCGAAGAGAGTCCCTTGCCGGACCCGGAAGAGCTCTACACAGACGTTTACGCTAACCCAATCGAACCAGGCCGCAAATAAATCATGGCGACAATTACAATCCGCGAAGCACTTAATCAGGCCCTCAAAGAAGAGTTGGCCCGAGACGAAAAAGTTTTTCTGATGGGCGAGGAAGTTGCCGAGTACGACGGCGCTTACAAGGTCACTAAAGGCCTGTTTCATGAATTCGGCGGCAAGCGAGTTATCGATACGCCGATTACTGAGCTCGGCTTTGCCGGACTCGGCGTCGGCGCGGCGATGGCCGGGCTGAGACCGGTGATCGAGTTCATGACTTTCAACTTTTCGATCCTTGCCACCGATCAGATCATCAACTCTGCCGCCAAGATGCTTTACATGTCCGGTGGGCAGTTCAACATTCCGATTGTATTTCGTGGTCCAGGTGGTTCGGCATACCAGGTTTCGTCGCAACACTCGCAGGCGCTCGAGTCGTGGTACGCGTACTTTCCTGGAATAAAGGTGGTAATGCCGTCGACACCTGCCGACGCGAAGGGGCTTTTGAAGTCTTCGATTCGCGATGACGATCCGGTGATATTTATCGAACAGGAACGAATGTACGGCAACAAAGGCGAGGTGCCGGACGATCCTGATTTCACGATTCCTTTGGGCGTGGCGGATGTGAAGCGTGAAGGAAAAGACGTGACGATCGTGGCGCGCTCGTTAATGGTGCCGGTAGCGCTCAAGGCAGCCGAGCAACTCGAGCAGCAGGGCGTTTCCTGCGAAGTGATCGATCCGCGCACCATCAGACCGCTCGATATCGACACGATTGTCGAGTCAGTTAAGAAGACAAATCGCGTGGTGGTGGCGGAGGAGTCGCATCCGCTTTGTAGCGTCGGAGCGGAGATCGCGACGGAGATCATGGAGCGCGCGTTTGATTATCTCGACGCGCCCGTGAAGCGTGTGTCGGGCGCGGACGTTCCGATGCCCTACGCGAAGAATCTCGAGAATCTTGCTATACCAGACGTGAACAGGATTGTCGCCGCGGTCAAAGAAGTCGCATACATCGATTAGGACCCTTTCCACAGATACACAGATTATGGCAACGAAGGTAATCATGCCGAAGCTCTCCCCCACGATGGAGGAGGGACAGATCTCTCGTTGGTTGAAAAAAGAGGGAGACAAGGTCTCCATGGGCGAGCCGCTTGCCGAAATCGATACCGACAAGGCGACGATGGAAATGCAAGCCCTCGCAAACGGCGTCCTGCGCAAGATCCTGATCAACGAAGGACAGTCAGTGCCGTTGGGACAAACGATCGCAGTGATCGGAGAGCCCAACGAAGACATCGCCTCGTTGCTGTCTGAAGCACCACAACCAGCTAAGCAGGCGCAGCCGAAACCGGAGCAGGCACAACCGCAGGAGCAGCCCGCGCCTCAGCCGCCACCACAGGCGAAAGCCGCGGCGGCCGCGAGCAGTAGCGCAGCTCCGCGCACGGTCGATAATGGTCAGCCACGAGCTGCAGCTTCTGACTCAGCGCGAATGATCGTCTCGCCATTGGCAGCGCGCATGGCTGCCGAAGCCGGCATCGATCTCCGTTCGCTTCAGGGCAGTGGTCCAGGCGGGCGCATCATCAAGAGAGACATCGAAGCAGCAATCAGCCAGCCGAAAGCCGCACCGAGCTACCCGCGCGCCGTCGAACCAGGTCAGATCCCGCAAATCGGCGCGTCAGCTTATCGCGACGAACCCGCCAGTCAAATTCGACAGACAATTGCGAAGCGACTCGTCACGTCGCTCGGGCCGGTACCGCACTTCTTTCTCACCACCGAGATCGAGATGGACCGCGCGGCGGAAATGCGCAAAGGTATCAACGCGCTCGACCCGGATCTCAAGATCAGTATTAACGACATCATTATCAAGGTTGCGGCAGCAGCGTTGATTCAACATCCGGAAGTAAACGCGTCGTTCCAGGAGAAATTCGTGCGCTATTACGAACACGCCGACATCGGCGTGGCAGTAGCTATTGAGGATGGATTGATCACACCCGTGGTTCGTGCGGCGAATCAAAAGTCACTCAGCCAGATTGCTGCTGAAGTACGCGAACTTGCCGACCGAGCGCGTTCCAAAAGGTTGAAACCCGAAGAGTACACGGGTGCAACATTCTCGATCAGCAACCTGGGAATGTTTGGCATCGACGAATTCACCGCAGTCATCAATCCGCCTGAAGGAGCGATACTCGCCGTCGGCGCAATGAGTGCGAAACCGGTAGTGCGAGACAACGAGATCGTGATCAGGCAGATGATGCGCGTGACGATGTCGTGCGATCATCGCGTTATCGACGGCGCCACTGGCGCAAAGTTTCTGCAAACGTTCAAGAAGATCCTGGAAAATCCGCTGTACCTCGTAGTGTGAGCCACGGATGCCACGGATTGGAGAATACCGCGATACGCTCGGTCCTCACCTGGCCTTAATCGCGGTGCAGATTCTTTTCGGCACCTGGCCTATCGCAGGAAAGATCGTGCTGCGATCGATGTCGACGTCGAGCCTGGTAGCCTGCCGGCTCACGGGCGCCGCACTGGCGTTCGCGCTGCTGCAACGCAAACTCACGCCGCTCCTCAAAATGCCTGCTAAAGATTTCCTGTTACTGGTGCTGTGCAGCATGCTGGGCGTCGTCGGCAATCAGTTCCTCTACGTTAAAGGCCTCTCGCTCACGACAGTCATCAACTCCACGCTTTTGAGCACAACGATTCCCGTATTCGCGCTCTTTGTCAGCATTCTCTTTCGCTACGATCAGCTATCGTTCAGACGACTACTCGGCATCGTATTGGCTGCCGGTGGCGTGGTTTATCTCGTGAATCCGGCGCGCGCGGATCTGTCGGCACAAACGACAGCAGGCAATCTCTTGATCGTGAGCAACTCACTGCTCTACGCGACATACATCGTGATCTCGAAAACTCTTCTGGAGCGTTACGGTGCTTTGAACGTGATCACGTGGATCTTTCTGGTGGGTTCAGTGGTCACAGTTCCGGTCGGCATTTATTCCCTGCAACAGGAGAACCTCGGCGCGATCAGCGCAGGCGTGTGGCTGTTACTTCTGTTTATCATCATCTTCCCGACCGTCGGAGCTTACTACCTCAATGCCTGGGCACTGACGAAAGTCGCGCCGAGCACAGTGGCGATCTACATCTACCTGCAACCACTCATCGCTTTTGGCTTCGCGCCGTTACTACTCGGCGAACAATGGAACTCGCGGACCATCATCGCCGCGCTCCTCATCTTCATGGGCGTCGCCATCGTCACCAAACGCGGGCGCAGCCGAGCCATCCGAGAAATCTCCGAACATCCCGACGCACTCGCACGCTAAGACAGCAATCTAGCCACAAAAAGGCGCATAAAGCACAAAAGAGTTAAAGCAAGACGCTTTACTTTTGTGCTTTATGTGCCTTTTTGTGGCTAACTCTTCTTGTGCTTTATGCGGCGCGGCGTTCGCGTCGGAAGCAGCTCTGGATTTCTTCGGCGTCGAGGGTGTCGCGCTCCATTAGCATCTCGACAAGGCGTCCGATCGATTCCCGCTCCGCATCAACGATGGCGCAGGCTCGCTCGAGTTGCGCGTTGATCAACTCGTTGATTGCTTCCTCAACTTTGTCGAGCAGGCTCTGGCTATGTGGCGAATCCGGCTGGCCAAGGTGAATCGGTCCCAGGCGGCTCATACCAAACTCGCTGACCATCGCCCGCGCGATCTCAACCGCACGCTCGATGTCGTTCGAAGCGCCGGCAGTCATCGTCGAGAGCAATACCTGCTCCGCTGCACGACCGCCAAGCAACAACGCGATCTGATCTTCGAGATACTCACGCTTCTTCATGAACCGATCGCGCTCTGGCAGCGATTGTGTCACACCCAGCGCACGGCCCCGCGGCAGAATCGAAACCTTGTGAATC
>JAICQI010000166.1 GCA_025937955.1 Pyrinomonadaceae bacterium | reverse complement strand
TTGCCATCCGTTTCAAATCCGGGAATCGGGCGCACCACGGAACCTGTGGCGATGATGATGTTTTTGGTTTCAAGAACCTGCTTTTTCCCCTCTGCATCAGTCACTTCAACTTTGCCAGGGAGCGCGATTTTGCCGGTACCTTTAAAGACGGTGACCTTGTTCTTCTTCATCAAATACTCGATGCCCTTCGAGTTTTTCAGCACCACCTTGTCTTTTCTCTTTTGCACGTCGGCAAAAGCCAACTGAATGCCGGACGCCTGCACGCCAAAGTCGGCCGCGTGCTGCATCTGCTCGTAAACATGAGCCGACATCAGCATCTGCTTGGTAGGAATGCAGCCCCGAAGCGTGCAAGTTCCACCCAGGCGGTTATCTTTTTCGACTATCGCAGCTTTCAGACCCAACTGTCCGGCGCGAATCGCGGCCACATAACCACCGGGCCCACTGCCGATAATCGCTACATCAAACTGTTCGTTCGCCAATTTTGTAGGTTTCCCCTCGTCAGAGCGCTAATCAAAACGATAAAAGACCGGGCATTATAATCGTTTGGCAGCGCCTAACCAAACCGGCATACTTTTGCTGGTCCGAGTGCGAAATAAGGATGAGATCATGAAACATTCAGAAGGATTTCTAAACATCGTCAACGACGCGAAGAGCCGGATCCGGGAAGTCACGGTGGCCGAAACTCAGGCCCGGAATGCTGACGCCAAACTCATCGACGTTCGCGAGGACAACGAGTGGGAAGCGGGTCACGCCGCCGGCGCGATTCATCTCGGCAAAGGCATCATCGAGCGCGATATCGAAACGACGGTGCCTGATAAAGCGACAAAGCTGATTCTTTATTGCGGTGGTGGTTATCGCTCAGCGCTCGCGACGGACGCGTTGCAGAAGATGGGTTACACGAACGTGTTCTCGATGGCCGGTGGCTGGAAAGCGTGGAAAGAGGCAGGCGGCGAGATTGAAACTTGATGTTTGTAGGGGTGGCCCCTCCGTGGCCACCCCAGCGTACGAGGTCGGAGACTGGGGTGGCCACGGAGGGCCACCCCTACCAATAACGCCTTAGAACTCGAAGCGCGTTGCGAATTGCACCTGGCGCTCACGGAACAGCGTGCTGTCCGCGCCGGTGACGTTAAAGAACGGATTGTTTCCGGCGCCGTTGAAGGTCAACGTGGTACCGGCCTGGTTATAGATCGTTGGATTAACAACCGTCACTTGCGTGCGGTTGAAGACGTTGAAGCCTTCCACCAAAAACTCCAGCTTCACACTTTCAGTAATGCTGAACCGCCGTGAAAGTCGTGCATCAACGTACCAAATGTTCGGTTGCTTGAAGAAGTTACGTGGCACCAACGCAAACCGCGACGAACCACCAGAACCGTTGATACCACCACCCGGCGTCTGATTCGAAGCAAAACCGAACGACTGCGGATTGATGTTGCCGCTGATGTTTCCGGTCACTCGCTGTCCCGAGAACGCATTGAGAATCGGAGCAATCGTCCAGCCGTTGAAGATATGCTTCGCGGCGCCATCGGCGAACGGATTCGGGCTGTAGACCACACTAGCCACAAGTTTCTGCCGCCGATCGAAAAGCGACAACCCGTCTTCACCCTGCTGATCGAAGGCATTGAATGGCAGGTTGTTGGTAGTAAACGTTTGTGAGCTCTGGCCCGTGTCAGAAGAGCGCGACAACGTGTAGTTGGTCTGGAACTGCAATCCTCTCGTCAATCGACGGTTCGCTTGCAATACTAGTGCGTGATACTTCGAGACCACGTCGCTGCGGATTTCCGTTAACTGCGCGAACCGCGTGTCAGGTCTCGCTCCAGCAAACAACGGTGTCAGGTAAGTCTGACCATTGAATGGTCCACCGACGATATTCAAAGCAACCAAGCGTCGCGGCGGCGGCAGGTTGGTGTCGACGAAGTTTGGCAGTGAATTGCCGAAGCTGCCGAGATAAGCTGCTGAGACAACGGTATTCCTCGCGATCTCTCGCTCGAAAATGAAGTCCCACTGGTGAATCTGCGGTAACTGAAAATCATCGTCGAAGAACTGCACGGCGCCCACCGGCGGATTCGATGCAGGCAACAGGTTCGGATAAATCGGCAGCAAAGTGCAATTGTCAGCCGAAATTCCTGAGCACGCGGCCGGCAGGTTCGAAGCGCTGGTAGTAAACTGGCGCTGACCTCGATCGGTACCGACACCGGTATTTACCAGCGTGTTGTAAACGGTCGAATTGATCACGCGGCCATAGTAGAGTCCCCAGCCGCCGCGCATACTAGTTCTGCCGTCACCACTCAGGTCGTAGGCAAAGCCGACACGCGGTCCAAAGTTGTTTCGGTCATCAACTTTGTTGTTTGTCTGCGGCAACAGCGGGTTTGCGTTCACCGGATCAGGATTGCGCTGGTACTCATAACGCAGTCCGAGATTCAACGTGAATCTTGGAGTTACGCGCCAGTCGTCCTGGATGAAGTAATTGAGATCGGTGGTCTTCATCGTCAGACCCAGAACACCAAATCCCTGGTTGAAGTTCCCTGCGTAGCACTTGCCCGCCATCCGAAAAACATTGGGTGACTGTGCGCTGACGCAACGGCCCTGCAAATTGTTAACGTTTGCCAATCCGCGAATCGCGCCGTTGGTTTGCCAGTTAACGTAGTCGACGATGAAGTCTGACAGACCGGTGGTCGCGCCTGTGTAGTTGAACTCACCACCGAGGAAACGCAGGTTGTTGATGATGTCTTTCACGAAGTTGATGTCGCCACCAAACTTCACCGTGTGGTTACCCTGGGTCATCGTGACAGTGTCAGCAAACTGCCAGCGCCGTTCATCCGGGAAAGAAGCGCGCTCGAGAAACTCGGGCATGCCAAACGAGAAGGTCGTCGAGCCGACGAGAATTGTTTGTGGCGACCGGCCGCCCGGAGCGTTGGTTGGCTCACCGGGAATCGGCGGCTGGCTGAACTGAAACTCATTATCGCGGCCCCACTGGAAGCGGAACTCGTTCAAGAGCGTCGGCGTGAGTGTCGAAGCCAGTTTTACGTTCAGCGCATCGATCTGGACGAAGTCGTCGCCGAAGTTATCGACGGCGCGCGTGTTAGTTGCTTGCGTCTGAATCCCGGCTGGAGACTCCCAACGCAAACGGTTGTAACTCACGGTCAACGTGTTTTGCTCATTGATGTTCCAGTCAACCTTCGGCAGGAACAGCTTCTGGTCGCCAGTACGTGGAACCGGTCCTGTCAAACTCGAAAGGAAATTGAGCGTGTTATTGATCTGCGCGTCTGTGAGACCGCGGCTGAGCAAAGTATTGCGGGTGCCGGTGCTCAGGTTCAGGAAATTGTTCTGACCAATGACTGCCAGGCCGGGGAAGTTTCGTTTCTGCTGATCGTAGCTGAAGAAGAAGAAGGCTTTGTCTTTTACGATTGGACCACCGATCGTACCACCAAACTGATGGCGCACATCCTTCGGCTTGAAACCAACCGGCGTGAACACGCCATTGATCAACTCCTGGCGAACGGCCAGCGGATTCCGAGCGCCCCACTTGTTGTTGCGCTGGTAGTAAAAAGCGCCGCCGTGAAAATCGTTCGTACCGCTTTTCGTGATCGCGTTGACCACGCCGCCCGCTGAACGACCGTACTCGGCTGAGTAGCTCGAAGTGTTGACCTGAAACTCACGAATCGCAGCCTGGCTGATCGAGTAGCTGATGCGGGTGCGGCCACGCTCTTCCGCGAAGAACGCCTGGTTGTTGTCGCCACCGTCGATGGTGTTGTTGTTCAGCAAACCGGAGATGCCGCGGAAACTGATCAAGCCGAAGTTGCCATCAGGTACTGCGCCGGGTGTCAACAAAGCGAAGTTAGACCACCGGCGGCCGTTGATCGGAAGTTCGTTGATTGAGGTCTGGTTGATGTTGGTTGAGAAGTCCTGTTGCGTGGTGTTGATGACCGGCGCTTCAGCACTGACATCGACGGTTCCGGTTACCGGGCCAACGCTGAGCGCGACCTCAAGGGTCGTCTCGCGTCCGACTTCAACCACAACGTTTTCACTCGTCATCGGACTGAAGCCGGAAGAGTTTACCGTCACTGCATAGTTTCCGGGTTGCAGGTTTGCGACCTTGAAACGTCCGCTGTCGTCGCTCGTGGCGGTGTCTTCCTTGTTCGTACCCATGTTCCGCACCGTAATCGCCGCGCCCGGAACCACCTCCTTATTGGGATTGGTTACGACGCCGCCGATTGATCCGGTGGTGGTCGACTGCGCAAACGCTGTAACGCTGAGAGCAAGGACCAACACGCTCGCAAATAGGATCGTTACTATTCTCGACATTGGGGAACTCCTTGGAAATGAGTTAACGGTTGAATGCGCGAAACCTGCAAGTATGGTGTGACTTTAATACGCTTAGTTTGCTTTCCGCAAGGTTTAGATTAGCAGTCGACGTTTAAATCTTTATGACACTGATTGAGACAAACAAAAACGCGGATGACCACGGATTGGTCCGTGATCATCCGCGTCTATCCGCGTCTATCCGCGTTAACTAAAACTCAAAGCGAACGGCTAACTGGATCTGACGCTCTCGGAAGAAAAATCCATTCGACAAATCACTCGGTGTCCCAAATGTCGGATCGAAAGTCGCAATAACCGTGTTTGCGTTCGGGCCCGTAGTCGGGGCTGAAAGCTGGTATATGCGATTGTTGACACCGGTAACCTGCGTGCGGTTGAAGATGTTAAAGCCCTCGGCAAGTACTTCGAGCTTGGAGCCCTCCGTGATTTTGAAACGACGGGAGATGCGCAAGTCAACGTACTTGACTGATGGCGCGTGGAACGTGTTGTTCGGCGTTAAGCCAAACCGCAGCGAGCCATTCGAACCGTTGATACCGCCAGCCGGGCTGCTTCCAAAAGTATTGCCAGTAGCAACAGCGGCCGGCGGAGTGAAGGCGTTGGTGACGCCAGTGTAACGGAATCCTGAAAACATGTTGACGATTGGCGCAATCGTCCAGTTATTCAGGATGGCCTTGCCGGTATCGCTGAGACCGGTGAAGTTCGTGTTGTAAACGACGCTGGCCACGAACTTGTGGCGGCGGTCGAAAGGCGACAGACCGTCGTCAGCCGACGGATCAAATGGATCGAAGAGCGCTGAGAAGCCGGGCGTAAAGGTCGCAGAGCTTTGCGCTCCACCATGGTCCGATGCACGCGAAAGAGTGTAGCTGGACTGGAATTGCAAGCCGTGCGTTAGACGTCGATTAGCCTGCAACACCAACGCGTGATATTTGCTGTCCACACTGTCGCGGATCTCGAGAATATTACCGAAACTGGTGTTTGGTCTCGGGCCTCTGTAGTACGGAAATGCCCAAACTTGACCCGCGAATGGACCATCAACGACGGTTACCCGTCCCTGTCCGGTTGGCGGATTCAGATTTGTGTCAACGAAGGTAGTTAAGTGCTTTCCGAAACTGAAGAGGTAGCTTGCCGAGACCACGGTGTTACGTGCGACTTCGCGTTCCACAACCAGATCACCCTGATGGATGAGCGGGTTTTGGAAGCCATCCCTAAAGAAATTGACGGCAGCGGTTCCCGGAGGCGCCGAAGCCAGGATGTTGGGGAAGACCGGGGCTGCCGGATTACCCAATAAAACGCTGGCCGGGGTTGGGCACACCGTACCAGTCCCGGTAGCAGGACAATTGGCCGGCACCGAGCTGACCGCCTGACCGGTACTGAGACCGGTATTGATCAGTGAATTGATTATGATCGTCCCGTTGACTCGCCCGTAGTAAATTCCGTAACCGCCTCGCAAGCTGGTCTTGCCATCGCCACTGATGTCCGCTGCAAAACCGATGCGTGGTCCAAAGTTATTTTTGTCACTGGGACGATTGCCGGTTTGCGGCAAGGCTGAATTTACGAGGAATGGTTCCGGAAATTTTTCGTATTCCCAACGCAGTCCCAGGTTTAGTGTGAGCCGCGGTGTAACGCGCCAGTCGTCCTGGGCAAAGAATGCGAAGTCAGTGGTGTTGAATTGGAAACGCGGCGGTCCAAAACCTTGCTGGAAATTGGCCGTGTAGCATTTTCCAGCCGTTCGTCCGGCTGAGGCGGTAAAGCAGCCGACACCCGCGGTACGCAACGCTCCACTGTTAGCGAAGTTTACGTAATCAACGATAAAGTCGTTGATATTGCCATACGTATAAGCACCGGCGCCGGTAAATAGATTTTCATCTATATCTCGCGCGCGATAGATATCCGTACCAAACTTAAGCGTGTGATTGCCGGTGGTGTAAGTCAAAGTATCCGCAAATTGAATTTTTCTTTCGTCCGGAAGTGCAACACGATCCAGGAAGTTCGCTTTGCCGAATGTGAGTCCGTTTGTCAGCGTCACTTGCGGAGAAAAACCATTTGCGGTCGTCGGCTGTCCGGGTAGTGGTGGTTGGGCAAACGCCGAATTGAGCTCATCGGAAATCTGGAAGCGAAACTCGTTGATGAGCTGGTTCGATAAGGTTGATGCAAGTCGCAGATTCAGCGAATCAATCTCGACAAAGTCATCACCAAAACCGGCGCGATCGCGGGTCACAGTTGCTCCGGTCTGAACTCCGGCAGGCGACTTCCATCGCAGGCGATTGTATGTCGCGGTGAACTGGTTATTTGAATTGATTTGCCAATCGATCTTCGGCAGGAACAGTCTCTGGTCGCCGCGTCGTGGCGTTTCGCCCGTCATGCTGTTGAGAAAGTTCAAGGCTGAATCGATCTGCGCGTTCGTCAGGCCTCTCGTGTTGAGAGTGCTACGGTTGACTGTGCCGAGATAACCGGGAGTTGAAAACACTGCGACCCCGGGGAAATTGCGTTTCTGCTCGTCGTAGCTAAAAAAGAAAAACAGCTTGTCTTTGACGATTGGGCCACCGATGGTGCCGCCAAACTGGTAGCGTACGTCCTCCGGCTTAAGCGCCTCGCGGGTGGAAACTCCATTAACTAGCCGGTTGATGAACGTATTCGGGTTGCGCGCTCCCCACTTATTGTTACGGTCGTAAAGAAAGACTGAACCGTGAAACTCGTTGGTGCCGGATTTTGTGATGGCGTTGATAACGCCGCCCGCGGAACGTCCGTACTCAGCCGAGAAGTTTGAGGTGTTGACCTGAAACTCGCGAATCGCAGCCTGGCTGATCGAATACGCGCTGCGCGTGCGTCCTCGCTCTTCCGAGAAGAACGCCTGGTTGTTGTCGCCGCCGTCAACGGTGCTGTTGTTCAGCAAACCCGAGATGCCGCGGAAACTGATCAAGCCGAAGTTGCCATCAGGAGTGGCGCCGGGCGTAAGAATGGCGAAGTTGGACCAACGACGCCCATTGACCGGGAGTTCGTTGATGGAGGTCTGATTGATGTTGGTGGAGAAGTCCTGCTGCGTGGTGTTGATAACCGGCGCCTCGGCACTGACGTCTACCGTGCCGGTTACCGGGCCAACGCTGAGCGCGACCTCGAGGCTCGTCTCGCGTCCGATTTCAACCACAACGCTTTCCATGGTCGATGGACTGAATCCCGTCGAATTTACCGTGACGGAGTAAACACCGGGCTGCAGGTTTGCAACCTTGAAACGTCCGGTGTCATCGGTCGTGGCGTTGTCTTCCTTGTTGGTGCCAACATTTTTGGCCGTGACTGCGGCGCCTGGCACGACCTCCTTATTAGGATTGGTTACGACTCCACCGATGGAGCCGGTGGTGGTCGACTGAGCAAAGGCAACCGTGCTGAGCGCCAGCACAAACAGGCATACTAAACAGCCCTTTACTATTTTCGCCATACTGGGGAACTCCTTAGAGAATGAGTTGTTGAATATTGTCGCGACTAGGCCGGCTCAAAATTTCGCAATAGTTGTGCCGGAAAAACTTTCGCTTACGGCGCGGGACGAAAGCGATTCATGCCAAATAGTTAACAAAAAAACAGGAAGAAGCGTCCGCACGAGGCGTACCGAGAATTTGGATTAAATCTAGAAATTAGGACGCGGAATCTCGCGCGCTGATTATAGGTACTAAGGACGTATAAGTCATTTAGAACCTATGTTTTTTATAAACGCTCGACGATCATCGCAATGCCCTGGCCGCCACCAATGCACGCCGTCGCTAATCCATATCTTCCGCTACGCCTGTGAAGTTCGTGTAACACGGTCAAAACCAGGCGTGTGCCAGTGGCGCCGAGTGGATGACCCAGCGCAATCGCTCCACCGTTGACGTTTGTACGCGCGCGATCGAGTCCGAGCTCTTTTTCCACAGCCAGGTACTGGGCCGCGAAAGCCTCGTTCACTTCAACCAGATCCATGTCGCTCAGCGACAAACCGGCCTTCTCGAGCGCAGCACGAGTCGCAGGCACCGGTCCAATTCCCATGATCTCCGGCTCAACGCCCGCATACGCCCAACTCACGATCCGGCCCATCGGTTTCAGATCCTTTTGCTTGACGAAGTCCTCGCCCGCAATCACCAGCGCCGCCGCGCCATCGACAATGCCCGATGCATTTCCCGCCGTGACAAATCCATCGTGTGCAAACGCCGGTTTCAGTTTGGCCAGACCTTCGAGCGTGGTTTCGGGTCGCGGGTGATCGTCCTCGGTAACCTGAGTCGAACCTTTGCGCGACTTCACTTCGACCGCGACGATCTCTTGGGCAAAGACGCCGGCGTCTTTCGCGCGCTTCGCTTCCTGCTGCGATCGCAGTGCATACCGGTCCTGTTCTTCACGCGAGACCTCGAACTTTCGCGCCAGGTTTTCCGCTGTGCCCGCCATGGGTGTATTGCAGTACGTGTCCAGCAGCGCCACCATCAAACTGTCTTCGAGTTTTCCCTGCCCGAGCGCAAAGCCTGAGCGCGCGCCACGAATGACGTGCGGCGCCTGCGACATCGATTCCATACCGCCAACGAGGCACGTGCGCGCCTCGCCGAGCTGAATCATGTGCGCGCCGGAAACAATCGACTGAATCCCACTACCGCACAATCGATTGACAGTTAACGCCGGACGGTCGAAAGGCACGCCCGCTTTCAAAGCAACGTGACGAGCGCCGTAGATTGCGTCGCCGGAAGTTTGTAGTGCATTTCCGATTACGGTGTGATCGATTTCATCGGGCTGAACACCCGTGGATTCCAACGCGCCGCGCGCCGCAACCGCCCCCAGATCAATAGCCGATACGTCTTTCAGCACGCCCACGTACTCGCCCATCGGCGTGCGTTTTCCACCCAGTATGAAAACGTCCTTACTCATGTATGAATCCCCTGTTTTGAAACTCTGCTTGAATCGAAACCTTGAAGGATAACGGAGAGAAAGTGCGTCGTCAATTCGACAACCGGAAACGATGTTCCTGGAGGTAGCGGTGCAGTAGTTCTTCGAGGAAACCTTCGTAGGTGAAAGTGTTGAGATCGTATGTTGGTCGCAGTTTGTAAAGTATTGGCAGTGAGACTCTCCAGGCCATCCATTGTCGCGGCACGTCATCCAGATCCCAGCGCCGGCGCAGGAAAGTTTCCACTACCTGGATCTCTTGCTCAGTCAAACTGCTCAGGTTGGCTTGAAAGTCTACCGGTTTGAAAGAGCGACGCAGCGCCGGATCGCTCACGGGCGCGGCGAAGACCTGAGAGAACGCGGGCGCTTCTGCTTCACGTTCACGCACCACGACTGT
>JAICQI010000406.1 GCA_025937955.1 Pyrinomonadaceae bacterium | reverse complement strand
GGGATTATCGCCTTTTGATCCGTCTCGCGCGGCAATTCGGGCCGGTCGAATTATGCTCGCTGAGATCCAGCGACGCATTCGCAAAGGTGAGAGCTTTGCATTCGAAACTACCTTGAGCGGACATATGTACGCCCGGCTGATTCCAGAGTGGCGGAGCACCGATTACAAAGTGAGACTCATATTTCTGAGCTTGCCGAATCCGGAAATTGCGCTCGCGCGTGTGGCTGCGAGAGTGGCCCAGGGTGGTCACCATGTGTCAAGTGCTGTTGTTCGTCGGCGCTTTGATTCAGGTCTGCGTAACTTTCAAGATGTTTATATGGAGTTGGTAGATAAGTGGGAGTGGTACGATAATTCAGGCAATACGCCGCGGTTGATTTCAGCGGGAGCGAATGCGAGGTAATCGATGAGCCGTCGAGTCAGTTCACAGTCTCGTGAGATACAGGATACATTGCGCGCTCTGCGTCGCGCTGCACGCAGGGCTTTGGAACTCGGAATCAAAACTGGAACACCAGTTTATGTGATTAGAAACAACAAAATCGTAGACCTCACGAAGGACCAACCAACTGCCAGAAAATCACCATCAAAACGGAGTTCATCGAAAACGTCATCAAAGTAATTAAAAGTATTCAAACGTGCATGTATTCAACATTGCAGACGCAAGGCCTCTCGCGCTCGCCATCTATCAATGAGGGTGACGATAGGTGATTCAATAATAAGCTCTTTGCCGGCTCGTGCTGCCCACGATGCGTTATTCTTAGGCTCTAACGTAAATCCAATCTTCTGACACAACTTCACCGCAACTGTATTCGCTTTCTGAACGTTCGTCTCGAAACCGACAAAATCTTCCGCAGCGAGTAAAGCCGTGAAGCGGTCTAACAACCTAAGTAACAAACCAGTGCCGCGATATGTTTTCTCAAGCTGGACAGATCCAATGTAAATGTAATCGGCGTTGTTCCAACTTCGCAGATAGTCAAGATAGCCAGCGACGAACTGTTTATCGAAGGCTATGATAAACGTCGAATCACTTTGCAGCGCTTTACGTCTCTTTTCATGCGGGAACTCGATGCCAGACTGGTCCAGGATCGATTGCATGTTCTTTCGATCCAGGTCAGTGATCTGCTCAGCGAGAACCGAATCGATTAACTGCCCTTTCACGACTCTGATTTCCATGATCAATCTGTGAGGATGAGTTAACTGGCTAACCGCCGCTTTGTGCTATCGAAGGCCAGCACACGTTCTACGCGGCCATCGAACAATAACGAACTCCGTGTCTGCACGAGGGAAGTCATTTGCTGAAGAGTTGAGATCCTCGGGTGATTCATCTTTCGCCACATGGGAGCTTCTCGCATTTTCCAGTTCCAGTTTCTTCACTTCTCCCTGTAGTTTTTTTCGATTGAGGCGAAAATTCACTACTTTTTCAATAGTTTGAACTAACCCCCAGATGGCACCAACTGCGGCGGGCACCGCAACTACAGCCGTGCAAGTGTCTTACTGGTTTCCCTGACACTCTCGCTTATCAGAAACCGTGTTGGAGAGGAAACCTTAAACTGTATTACGCGTGATCGACATCGATTATTACCTTTCCTCGCGCGTGCCCCGCTGCCAGACTGACCTAATTCCAACGCGCACGGTCCGAATCGACAAATAGAATTGGTCACTTTGGAACTTGGGATTCGAATAATCTCAAACCCCTGGAGAGATCAGAGTACACACGTTCGTACTCCGCTTTTACTACCTGGTAGCATTCGCAAGCAATTTCTTCCAAGCCTTCTCGATCGATTACCTGAATATGGGCGCGTCGATAGTTAATTACGCCGCTGTCTTTAAACCTCTTGGCGGCAACGGTAACACCAGCGCGACGTACGCCCAGTGTGAGCGCCATAAGATCGTGGGTCAGCCGGAGTTCATTGCCTATGTAGTCGTTCATGGTCAGCAGCCAGCGAGCGAGTTGCTGCTCCACGCTGTGCAGCTTATTGCAGGCACTTGTGCGCCCTGTCATCACCAGCAACATTCTCGTGTAGCGTGCGAGGTAGTCCGACAGAGGAGCCCGGCCTTTCGCCAATTCCCCTATAAGTACGTCTGCGGTCAACCGCATCGCTGTGCCGGCTATGTGGACAATCACCTGATCGGGCGTTGTTTTGGCGCCCAGAGCAACACGCAGGCCTACAAGGCCTTCATTCCCTATAGGACCAACCTCAACTGTCCGTCCATCTTCCATTGTAGCGAGCATGGAAAACACTGCCGTCTCAGGAAAGTAGACGTAGGCGATAGGTGCATCGGCCTCATAAATAAGTTCACCTAAATGAAGTGAGACGCGCTTCATTTGGGAAAAGAAGTGTTGATATTTAGTTTTATCTAAGGCGGCGAGTATCTGGTTTTCAGTGTAAGGAGGAGACTGGGCGGAACGAATCACGAACTAGCCCCTTTCTGGTTTTACCTGGCCACGGATGAACACGGATAACACGGATCGAAATCCGTTTTCGTCCGCGTTCATCCGTGGCCATAGTTTACATCTGATCGGGAATTTCTGGCTCGACGAGATTGGCCAGCAGCGTTAGCGATTCTTGCCAACCGAGATAGCAGGCCTCGGCTGGAATGACAGCCGGGACGCCTTCCTGCACGATGTTCAGTTCGGTTCCGACAGACACTTTCTTCAACGTGATCGTGTTTTGCATTTCTCCGGGCATATTCGGGTCATCGAATCGGTCAGTGTTGCGGATGCGTTCGTTTGGAACCAGCTCAAGATACTCACCACCGAACGAGTGGCTCTTGCCAGTGGTGAAATTCGTGAACGACATCTTGTATGTGCCACCGACCTTTGGCTCAAGATGATGAACCTGGCCCGTGAATCCGTTGGGCGGAAGCCATTTGCACATTGCACCTGCGTCAAGGAACGCTCGGTAAACTCGCTCCGCCGGCGCCTTGAGCACTCGGTGAAGTTTGATAGTGTTTGTATTGCTTGTTGTCATGATTTCTCCTCGTAATGATTACTTAAATTTCGACTCCTTTAATAACAAGTCGAACGACGACTCGCGAAATCGACATCTGCAATACCTAATTTATTGTGCAGGTAGATCGGAGTTGAACATACCCGCCACACACTTCCAATTACCATCCGCCTGCTTACGCCAGACTTCCAAATACTTGCCTTTATCCGTTATTGGTTTGCCGCTGTCGTCCTTCTCTGTGAACTCATAATTTCCACTCACGTAGGCCAGGTCTCCAGATTGCGCCACTTCTACCTTTGTAGCTTTCCAGCCACCAGTAAAAGAGGGTGAGTCAAGCATGCTTTTCCAGAGTGACCGGATCGGTTCTTTACCCGTCAATGTCGGAATGTTTGGCGGCATCACTACCGCATCGTCCGTATAGTAGGAGATCGTTTTCTCAACGTCCCTTGCTCCGATCGCCCTGGACCATTCATCGTCCAATTTCCTTAAGGTAGCTTCATCGGTTGCAGACGTCGCCGCCGACTGACATGCAGTTGCAATCGAAAGCAGAAACAGCAGGACCAGTGTGGTTACACGATAAGAATCCATTTTCATCGGCGTTCATCCGCGGTTTAAGTTAACCACCGGCGATAGCGCCGATGATGTAGAACGGCTCCGCTCCGGACGCGATTGCGTGTGGCAGCGGAGCGTCCGCCGGCTCGTGCGTTACGTCCTCACCACAGGCAAAGAACCTCAGCAACGGCCGGCGCTGTCCTGCGACGTGGTCACGAATCGTCCCGCGCAACATGGGATATCGAGCCTCAAGCGCATCGAGGATCGAATGTCGTGTCACTGGACCATCAACCTCGAGCTCAACATCGCCCGTGACGCCGGCAAGCGATCGCAAATGTGCCGGCAGAGCAACAACAATCATTTTAGCGTCTGGACCTCCACTGAAAGCACCGGCGGAAGATCACGAACGATCGGAGCCCACGTGTCGCCGGCATCAGCCGATCCATATACCTGCCCACCGGTAGTCCCGAAGTACACCCCACACGAATCAAGCGAGTCGACAGCCATCGCGTCGCGCAGCACGTTGACGTAGCAGTTGGCTTGCGGCAAACCGTTCGTAAGCGCTTCCCATTCGTTGCCGCCGGTGCGACTTCGATAGACACGCAACTTGCCATCCGGCGGATAGTGTTCGCTATCGCTCTTGATGGGCACAACGTAGACCGTCTCCGGCTCGTGCGCGTGAACGTCGATCACAAACCCGAAATCGGTCGGCAGATTCCCGCTGATCTCGTGCCACGAATCGCCGGCGTCGTCGCTGCGCAGCACGTCCCAATGTTTCTGCATGAACAGAAGATTTCCATTCGAAGGATGCGCGGCAATGTGATGAACGCAGTGGCCCACCTCAGCGGTCGGGTCCGGAATGTATTGCGAGTGCAAGCCCTTATTAATCGGTTTCCACGTCGCGCCACGGTCGTCACTGCGAAACGCACCTGCGGCGGAGATAGCGACAATGATTCGTTCGGGCTTGGCAGGATCTAAAAGAATAGTGTGAAGGCACATGCCGCCCGCGCCAGGCTGCCACTGAGATCCGGTGCCGTGGCCACGCAAACCAGGAAGCTCGGACCACATCTGACCGCCGTCGACCGAGCGAAACAACGCGGCATCTTCAATGCCCGCAAGAACCGTGTCCGGATTGTCGAGTGAAGGTTCAATATGCCAGACTCGTTTGAATTCCCACGGATGTGGAGTGCCGTCATAAAACTGATGCGTCGTGAGCGGTTTGCCGGTTTCCTCTGACGTGTCGTAAACAAACTTATTGCTCTCACCCATCGGCATACCTTCGGGCGTGGTAGTCGGCGCGCCGGCAGGCGTTCCAGGTTGAAACCATGTCTTGCCGCCGTCGTCCGAGCGTTGAATGATCTGACCAAACCAGCCGCTGGTTTGCGACGCGTAAATGCGGTCTGGATCCACGGGCGAACCCTTCATGTGATAGATCTCCCAGCCGGCAAAGTGAGGACCACTGACGTCCCACTTTTCTCGTTTTCCATCCGAAGTAAGAATAAACGCGCCCTTACGGGTGCCTACGAGTACTCGTACATTGCTCATCTTTTCGTTCCTTTTCGGTAGATTAGTCGCAAATTCGACTCCTATTAATAGTACGTCGAACGGGGAGTAACGAAATCGACACCTGCCACATCATTGCCACTTAAAAATCTTCAACGCAACCACAAAACTGATTACAAACCAGGCAAGCAGTATAGAAATCTGCATCCAGTTGGAAGAAAGCGACGCTCCTTCGTTCATCAATGCGCGGAGCGCAGAGTTAAGCGCCGTTAATGGTAGAGCTTTGATGAATGGCTGCAGGATTTGTGGAAATCGTTCCGATGAGAAGAACGTGCCGGACAGCAACCACATCGGCAGCATGATGAAGTTCATCAAGCCTGACACTCCTTCAATCGTCGTCGGTCGCGCAGCTACCAGCAATCCGATTCCGGAAAAAGTAAAGCCGCCGAGTAACGTGATTAACGCCACACTGAGCCACGAGCCGCGCACCGTAAAACCAAAAGCCAGCGACGCGAAGACTATAACTGCTGCCACTTCGAGCACCAGAAACACCAAGCGTGAGAGCATGAATGAGAGCAGGTAATGTGAACGCCGCATTGGTGTCGCAGCAAACCGCTTGAGGATTTTCCGCGAGCGTGCGATCACGACGGTGAATCCCAGGCCCCACAATCCGCTGCCCATCAGGTTCATTCCGATCAATCCCGGAACCAGAAAGTCAACGTAACGAGCACCGGGTTCAGTAATCTGCTGTTCTCCGGCGTGGACCACGTCAGCTCGCCCCTTGCCTCTTTGCAAGACGTCATCAACTAAGAGCCGGGCAGTTCGACTCTCAG
>JAICQI010000840.1 GCA_025937955.1 Pyrinomonadaceae bacterium | reverse complement strand
TGCGCGCAGCTCCAAACCACGTCCAAACAAACTCCGGACAGTCAGGCAAAACCATTAGCACACGATCTTCAATATTCGCGCCTGACTCGCGTAACGCATTGCCGGTTTGATTCGAGAGCCGCGCGACTTCTCCATACGTCCACTGTCCATCTTCGAAATACAGGCAGACCTTATTCTCCCGGCCTTCCTCGAGATTGTGATAGAGGAAGTAGTCGGCCATGTTGAACCGCTCTGGAAATGAGATAGTCAAGATCCGTAAAACATCCGCGTAAATCTGTGGCTCAGGCTTTCTTTTCGGCTTGTGACTGGAATATGCCTTCTAAAAACTTCGCCAGCGCTGCTTCGTCTGCAGGGCTGCTCGAGTTGAACTTCAGTGCAAATCCGATTTCAGAAGCTTCGTTTACAACCTCAGCCCAGAAGTTAACTTTCTGTTGCGCAGTGAGTTGAATCTCCAGCGAGACGAGTTCTTTGACTTCAACCTTGCCGCCCGTGAGCACAAAGCAGCCGTTGCGGCTCAAATCGGTAATAGTGGCATTCTCGCGTGAGAGAACACCTTCCCAACGGGCCGGCAACTTGACCCTCACACGCGGCGCCGATCGTCTGTCTTTCTCCATTGTTCAGTGTGCAAACGGACAACCACTCTTGCCGTGATTGATGTCGAGATAAGTGCGTGCTTCCCAAAGTTCGGGAAAGAACTTCTTGTCGAGCGTGGTTTTAAGATAACCGATACCTTCGGATCCGCCGGTGCCGCGTTTCGCGCCCACCATGCGCTCAACCATCTTTATGTGATGCGAGCGCCAGAGCGAGAAGTATTCATCGTGCTCCATCAACGCTTCGGTGAGTTGAAACTCTTCATAGCGCTCTTCAAAGTGAGTCAACACTTCGAGCGCGGCGCGTGTACGTTCTTCGTAAGCCTTTTTCTGCTGCGCTGTATCTGCGTCAACCGAAGCAAGCGGCGCTGTTAGGCCACGTCGTTGCAGCACGCGATAAAAACAGTCTGCCAACGTTGGACCAGACATGCGGGCCTGCAGACGTCCGGATGCGAACTCATCGCTCGAGAACTCTCCCAAAATGCCTTTGTCTTTTAACCCGGACGAGAATTCAATCTCGCGAAACTGCATTGACTGAAAACCACTGGCAGGATTGAGTTGATCGCGAAACGCGAGAAAACTGATCGGCGTCATGGTTTCAAGGATATGAATCTGGTTGACGAGCAGTTTTTCGATCTCGACTATGCGCTTTATTGCGCGCGTGGCTGCCGGCACGCGATCTTCTTCGAGAAACTGAATCGCCGCGTCAAGCTCGTGCAGGATCTGTTTGAACCACAGTTCGTAAGCTTGATGAACCGTGATGAACAAAAGCTCATCATGGTGCGCGGGCGTCGAAAGTAAATCCTGAAGGTTAATCAGATCCTGAACGCGCAGATATTTGTTGTAGGAAAGAGGCGGGTTGTCGCCGTAATTGTTGGCCATCTAAAATGCAGCTCCCGCCGTTTCGTGTTCTCGATAACTCTCGGAGTCAGCGATCTTCTTCATTTCCTCGATTACGAGTTCCAGCTCATTGTCAGTCGTATAGAAGTGTGGGGAGATGCGAATTCCGGCGCCGGGCCTGTAGTCGACAATAAACTCGCGATGAATCAGCTCCTTGGTGATGGCGGCTGCGAATTCATGCGAAACGGTGATCGTGCCGGCGCGCTGCGTAGCATTCTTCGGACTGGTGACTGTAAACCCGGCTTCTTCCGCGAGGTTAATTAGATACTCCGTCTGGCGCATGCTTTTTTCGCGAATCCGATCGACGCCGATCTCGTTGATGATCTGGTAGCCGGATATGGCTGCGTAGAGCGCGGGAATTGCGGGTGAGCCGTGGAGAAATCTCGTGATGTTGGACGCGTAACGTAGCGCCGTGTCGAACGCAAACGGTTGTTCGTGGGCCATCCAGCCTGTCGTTTTGGGTTCGAGGGTGGCTTGTAAGTCAGGCCGCACGTAGAGATACCCCGCGCCTGGTCCACCACAAAGCCACTTCACTGAGCCACCGGTGGCAAAGTCGGCATTCAGATCTTTAACGCTGAAAGGAACGGTACCGGCCGACTGGTAAGTGTCGAGGATCACCATCGCGCCAACTTCATGCGCTCGGTCGATGATTGCCTTGGCGTCTTGCAAGAAGGCGCTCTTGAAAAGAACGTGAGAGAAAGGAACGAGCAGCGTTGTCTCGTCGATCGCTTCGAGCATGCGTTCGAGCGGCACAGTCATGCCGTCGTCCGATTTCACGATTTCAATGCGAAGCTGCCCGTCACGTGCGTGAGCTTCGTAAACATACATCACGGACGGGAAGTTAAGCTCGGAATAGACGATCTTGTTTCGCTGTGGCGTGGGTTTGAGGCACGAGAGCACCAGCGATTGGCAGATGGAGACGTTCTGGTGCATGACCACGGTACCCGGATCGGCCCCGATGATGCGCGCGACTTCGTTGCCGACCGTGACGGGCATGTCCCACCAGCCTTCCGCCCAGGCGCGCACACCGCGGCTTGCCCAGATGTCGGCGTATTCCTGGAGCCGTTCGTGAGTCGCTTTGGGCATTGCCCCGAGACTATGCGAGATCAGGTAAACCGCTTTTTCGAGAATGGGAAATTCACTGCGCCACTTTATTAAATCGTCAGACAATCGAGTTCCTCCTGGCTAAATGTAACAGATCCAGGCAAGGTGCGTAATCTGTGTCTCTCGGTCCGAACTGTAGGGGCGGCACTCC
>JAICQI010000846.1 GCA_025937955.1 Pyrinomonadaceae bacterium | reverse complement strand
TGTAGAATGGGCGCTGTGCCCAAGCCCGATGCCAAGCTAGAATTTCTGCTCCGCGATCTGCCCGATCAGAATGGCGCTCGCCTCTTTATCGATCGCCTCGGAATTGAGCAGCCGCGCGCGCATCAAAATCTTCTGAAACAACCCGCGCTGCTCGCGGACGTGCTCGCCCTCGCCGCCTGGAGCCCGTTGCTCGCCACGACGCTCGAACAAAACTCCGAATATCTTCCCTGGCTTTCGCGTGAACGCGCCGATCCGCGCGTTAGAACCTCCGATGAGTTAAAAGAAGCGCTCGCGCGTTTCGCGCTCATGAATTCTTCTCTGAATCCGCAGGTATTGCTCGCGCGTTTTCGCCGCCGCGAGTTGCTGCGCACTTACCTGCACGATATCCGTCGCGCTCAAACCCTGGTCGAGACGATGGAAGAGTTGTCGAACCTGGCTGACGCGATTCTCGATTACGCACTCAGTCTCGCGCGTCAGGATCTCGACAACCGTTACGGCTTGCCCCGTCAAGTCGACGAACGTGGTCGCACAGCTACTGCAGAGTTCTGCGTCATCGCACTCGGCAAACTCGGATCGATGGAGCTCAACTACGCGTCAGACATCGACCTCGTCTTTCTCTATTCAGACGACGGCACTACGGCAGGCACAGGTGAACGAGGCGAAGTCAGCAATCGCGAGTACTTCGTAAAGCTCTCTGAAACAATTGCGCGTCTGGTGGGCCAATCAGGCGGTGAAGGCGCGGCGTATCGAGTCGATCTGCGTTTGCGGCCGCACGGCCGCGACGGCGCGCTTGCGTGTTCATTGCAGGAAGGCGTTCGTTATTACATGAGCTCGGCGCACGACTGGGAACGACAGACGCTGATTCGCTCTCGCGCCGCGGCTGGTTCAGCAGAACTGTTCAACCGGTTCAAGGAATCAGTCACATCTTCTGTTTTCCGGCCAGACGTCTCGGTTAGCGGAGCGCTCGCGAGTGTTCGTCTCGCGAAGCAAAAGATTGATCGGCAGGTAGAGAAGAAGAGCGGCTTTAACGTGAAACTCGGCCGTGGAGGAATCCGCGAGATCGAGTTTATTGCGCAGGCGCTACAGTTGGCCCATGGTGGTCGCGACGAGTGGCTGCGTGTACCGCACACGCTCGTAAGCCTCGGCAGGCTCGCCGATCGTGGCTTCATCACCCATCCCGAACACAGCCAGCTATCGGAAGCCTACACTTTCCTTCGCACACTCGAGCACCGCCTACAGATGGAGCATGGCCTGCAGACGCACAACGTTCCCGAAAACGACGAAGCGCAATCGCTGCTCGGACGTCGCATGGGCTTTTCCAACTCGAAGGAGTTTCTGGTTGCTTTGAAGATGCACACTGCGCACGTGCGTGGCACTTACGATCGTTTGTTTGCGGAGATCGAAAAAACCGCAGACATAATTGTTGATGACACCTCGCAACTGGGCGACGTATCGACGGACATGGCGGTCGCGATGGACAGCGCACGCATTCTCGCACAGCGCATGGATTCAAAGTGGGAAGGCAAGACCAAACCGCTGGCTAACCTGATCCTCTCGCTCGCGGGCAAGTCGCTCAATCCGCATCGCGCGTTGCTCCAGGTATTTCGTATTTCGGCTTCACTCGCCAAAACAGACCAGCGCTTCGTGATTACCGAAACGAACCTTGAAACGTTGCTGCAACTCTGTGGCGTTTCCGATCCGTTTGCGGAGAGGATCGCGGCACAGCCGGCGCTGGTTACGTCACTCGGCGCTTCAGTCACGACGGCTTTGCGTCGCGATTATCGCGCGATCCTGCGTACCGCTATCGATGCGGAGCGCAGTTTCCCTGCTGAGCTCGCCGCGCTGCGGTTGCAGTGGTCTGAGTTGATCGTCGAGATCGGCGCACTCGACGTCGCGAACGAGCTCTCGATCTTCGAGACCAACAGTTTACAAACCGAATTAGCAACAGCGAGCATGAACGTTGCTTATCTCATCGCGCGTCGCGAGATGGCGAGACGTTACGGTTCGTTCAGCGGTGGTCCAAGAGTGGCGTTTTACGGCCTGGGACGACTCAGCACCGGCGGTGTCGACTACGGCTCCGATCTCGACATTCTCATAACTTACGACTCGCTGGTGCCTTCTCCGATCAAGACGTTGACGCAGGACGAAACCTACTCGCGCCTCGTGGAACTGATGATTGCCGCCCTTTCGAGCATTACGAGAGAAGGTTATCTGTACCGCGTCGACATGCGTTTACGGCCACACGGAAAAAACGGGCCGCTGGTCAGCAGTGCAGAAGGTTTTCTCGATTACCTGAAAGAACAGAGCGCGCCATGGGAGTGGCTGGCTTACGCCAAGCTGCGTTCGGTTGGCGGCGATCAGGAGCTCGGCAGGATGGTCGAGATACACGCGCGTCATCGCATTCACGCGAACGCCGTGCGGCTCGATCCGAAAGAGTTAAAAGACGTAACGAGACACGTCCGGGAACGACTCGAAAAGGAGAAAGGCGGTCGCGGCAGGAAACCGGGGACTGACATCAAGTATGGCCCAGGCGGAATGCTGGACGTTTACTTTGCCGCGCGCTACTTGCAGCTGCGCGATGAAGTGCTTGACGAAGGCGATGACCGATCGACAGCCTGCACACTCGATCGTCTGCGTGAAGAAGGTTCGCTTGGTGAAGAGGACTTTGAGGTGCTGAGCAGCGGTTACAGC
>JAICQI010000103.1 GCA_025937955.1 Pyrinomonadaceae bacterium | reverse complement strand
TTGGCAAAGCCACGGATCGACAACGTCAGATCTGGGACCTCGAACGCAAGGCGCAGGACGCTGGATTTGCGGCGGCGAAAGTTGGCGCACCGTGTGAGGCAGTCGATTTCGCGGCACGCAAGGTGATCGTCGACGCCGGATTTGGCCCGGATTACAAAGTGCCGGGTCTGCCGCACCGCACCGGTCACGGTATTGGTCTCGATGGTCACGAGTGGACCAACTTTGTGCGCGGGAATAAGACGCCGATACAGCCCGGGATGTGTTTTAGTGACGAACCGACGGTCGTGATCTATGGTGAATTCGGTATTCGTCTCGAAGACTGTTTGTACATCACGCCGGATGGACCAAAGTTTTTCACTAAGCAAAGCGCGTCGATAGACGAACCGTTTTAGCCACAAAAAGGCGCAAAAGGCACAAAATGATTAATACTGAACTGAACGGGTCCTGACTTGTTCCCAAATTCTTTTTTGTGACTTTGTTTCTTTTTGTGGCTAAAAATGGGTAGATGGGTTTTAGCGGCGACAATTCTCGCTTCGAGCATGGCGTTTATCGATGGCACGGTTGTTAACGTTGCCCTTCCTTTCCTCCAGACTGACCTCAATGCGACGGCGATCGGAATTCAGTGGGTCGTTGAAGCTTATTCATTATTCCTAGCAGCACTTCTACTCGTCGGCGGTTCGCTCGGCGATCTTTATGGACGACGGCGCATCTTCAACATCGGCGTCGTGATCTTTGTAGTGGCGTCCGCGCTCTGCGGCTTCGCCGCCAACATCGAACAACTCATCGTTGCTCGCGCATTGCAGGGAATCGGCGGCGCTTTGCTCGTCCCGGGAAGTCTCGCGCTCATCAGTTCTTCCTTTGACGAGGACAAACGCGGGAAAGCGATCGGCACGTGGTCCGGATTCTCCGCTATGACAACGGCGATCGGTCCGGTGCTTGGTGGCTGGCTGGTCGAGAATATTTCCTGGCGCGCCGCGTTCTTTCTGAACCTGCCACTCGCGCTGGCGGTGCTACTGATATCAATGTGGAAAGTGCCGGAGAGCCGTGACCAGAATCATCGCGGACACCTCGACTGGCTCGGCGCAGCATTGGCGACGATCGGTCTCGGCGGCGTGGTCTATGGGCTCATCGAGTCGCCGCGAGTCGGCTTCTCAAACTGGATGGTGTTGTTGTCACTGATAGGCGGCTTTATCTCGCTGGCGCTCTTTGTGATCAACGAGGCACGCACAAAGAACCCGATGGTGCCTTTGGATCTCTTCCGCAGTCGCGACTTCTCCGGCACAAATCTGCTGACATTGTTTTTGTACGCAGCACTCAGCGGGATGATGTTCTTTTTCACGCTCAACCTGATCCAGATCCAGGGCTATTCTGCGACGGCGGCCGGTGCTTCATTGCTGCCGTTTGTGGTGATCATGTTTACGTTGTCGCGGTGGTCGGGAGGTTTGCTCGAGCGTTTCGGCGCGCGGGTGCCGTTGACCATTGGCCCGATCGTTGCCGGGGTTGGGCTTGCGCTATTCACGCTGCCGTCAGTCAATCCAAACTACTGGACCAGCTTCTTTCCGGCAGTCGTGGTTCTCGGACTGGGAATGGCGATCACAGTGGCGCCACTAACGACCACTGTGATGAGTTCTGTTGGTGAGGAACAGGCCGGGGTGGCATCAGGAATTAATAATGCGGTGTCGCGCACGGCAGGATTGCTGGCGATTGCCGTGTTTGGGGTGATGATGTTGCACGGATTCAGTGAGACGCTGGCGAGGCGCATGAACGAGATTCAGTTGGACGAGCGCGTTAAGCATGCGGTTTACGAACAACGGGTGAAGCTGGCGGGCGTGGAGTTACCGCCAGACGTCGATCCTGTGACGCGGGAGCAGTTGAAGGGTGCGGTTGCGGATTCGTTTGTGTTTGGGTTCCGGATAGTCATGTGGATCTCCGCGGCACTGGCGCTGGCGAGCGCCGCGAGCGCCTGGCTGTTAATCGGAAAATCACGCCCGGCCAAGCCCAAGCAGCAGCGAAATTAGCCAGACGAGTACGAAAGCACCAACGGCGACTGCTGCACTCAAAAGATAAATCAGTGAGGTTTCGAGAAACTCAGATGTCTTTTTTCCGTTCATCATGGGGAGATACCTCGTTAGTTGGAGTTGAACTCTAAACGACTGCTCGTTGCTCGTGTCCAGTGCTTGCATTACAATCATTGCGCCTAACGACTTGGTCTAAAAACCCCGTTGTGGAGCTTTTTCGAGTGCCTAATCTTAGGACTCGAGTGCTCGACAAGTCCTCAGGCAGCACTCAAGAATTCCTCAAAGATATTTCTCAAGGCTGGTTTTAATGGGTCAGCAGGACAATCACAGCTACGAATTCGGTCGTTTCCGCCTCAAAGTCGCGGAACGTGTCCTGCTGCGTGAAGGTGAATTAGTTCCGCTCACTCCCAAGGTTTTCGACATTCTCGTGACGCTCGTCGAGCACGGCGGGCAGGTGGTCGCCAAAGACGACCTGATGAAGCGAGTTTGGCCCAACACCTTTGTCGAGGAAGGGAATCTGACGCAGAACATCTCGCTTTTGCGGAAAGCACTGGGCGAGAGTCCGGGAGGCGTGCAGTTTATCGAGACAGTGCCGCGTCGCGGTTATCGCTTTGTTGCAGACACGAGACAGTCGTGGCACGAAGAAAGCCTCGAGCCTTTGACTGAGAATGACGAGCCGCCGGTAACTCCTCCAGTCGTTTCGATTCCCAACACGACGAGTCAATCTGCTGGAATCAAGCGAACTCCTATCTTTGCTGCGGTCGGAGGTCTCCTGGTCGTCAGTCTGATCGGCTTGTTCTTCTACACGGGTCTTGGTAACGCCGGTCCGTCGGCGCCGATCAATTCGATCGCTGTATTGCCGTTTGTGGACGAGTCGTCCGACCCTGACGCCCAATACATCAACGACAAGATTGCCGAGAGCTTAATCAATAGCCTTTCGAAGTTGCCCCAGTTGCGTGTTGTGCCGCGCAGCGTGGTCGCAGGTTACAAAGGCAGGGAACTCGATCCGCGCAAAATGGGGCAGGAGTTGAACGTGCGCGCGGTCGTCACGGGGCGCATGCGGCGTCACGGCGACATCATCAGCATTCAAGCCGATCTGATCGATGTCGAAAATGTCGCGCAGCTCTGGGGCCAGCACTACGATCACAAGCTTTCAGACGTGCTGCTGGTGCAGGACGATATTTCTCGCGACATCTTCGAGAACCTGCGTCTGAAGTTGAATGTCGACGAGAAGAAACAGCTCGAAGCCTATGGAGCCTATTTAAAAGGACGCAATGCCTGGAACAAACGTACCGGCGATGCGTTGCTTCAGGCGATCGACTACTTCAACCAGGCCATCGCTATCGATCCGAATTACGGCGCAGCCTACGCGGGACTGGCTGACTGTTACAACATGCTCGTCGTTTATGGCCGGCTGCAGCCGAAGGAAGGTTTTCCGAAAGCAAAAGAAGCCGCGACAAAAGCACTCGAGATCGACGAGAATTCGGCCGAAGCGCATTCCTCGATGGCGTTTATCAAGTTTCGCTGGGACTGGGATCGCACTGCGACAGAACGTGAGTTTCAAGAAGCGATCAGGCTGAAGCCGGGATACGCCCCGGCGCACCAGTGGTACAGTTCATATCTTGTAGCAGTGGAACGGTTTGACGAAGCGATCGCGGAAGCAAAACGAACTGAAGAGCTCGAGCCGTTGTCGTTTGTCGCCAGCTCACACCTCGGTTGGATCTATTACTTGTCAGGACAAAACGATAAAGCGATCGAGCAGTGCCGGAAAATTCTCGAGCTCGATCCGAGTTCGTTTCCCGCGCGTCGTTATCTTGGTTTGGCGTACGAAGCGAAGGGAATGTATCCCGAAGCGATCGCTGAGTTTCAGACGGGCGTGAAGCTTTCGGGAAGCCCGTTGATGCACGCGTTGCTCGGCCATGCTTACGCTGTTTCCGGAAAGACTGCTGAAGCGAAGCAGGTGCTCAACGATTTGCAGCAGTTGCAGGGCCAGCGCTACGTTTCACCTTACACAGTTGCGGCGATTTATGCGGGACTTGGCGATCAGGCGCAGGCGTTCAAGTGGTTGGAAAGGGCAGTTGAGGAACGTGACATCTGGTTAATGAATCTCAAAGTCGATCCCGTCTTCGCAAAACTTCGCTCGCAACGCCAATTCACCGACATCCTCGGACGCATCCGTTTGCGACCTTAAGTCGGCTTTATCATCCGTGTAATCCGTGGTAAATATATCCGGCCGCTATTGAACATCCCCCGGCAGTCTGCGGTAGACCGAAACATCCATTCAACATTAGCCAGATATTCTCACGAACGACGCTTAACTATCTTTGACGGAGGAGAGTCAATGGCAGAGCGAGTTAAACGTGTAATTGAATTAATGCAGGGAGATCCAAGCCGGTCCTTTACCTTAGGAAAGATGGCCGAGTCAGTTAATCTTTCACCGCCTTACTTCTGTTATCTATTCAAAACGATCACCGGTGTTCCTCCGGCAAAGTATTTGAAATCATTGCGCATGCAGCAAGCGGCAATGCTACTCACTACTACATTTCTCAGTGTGAAAGAGATCGTCAGACGTGTTGGTCTAACTGATGAAAGTCATTTCGTGAGAGATTTCAAACGACTCTACGGAGTGACGCCAAGTGAATATAGAAACGGTGCGTTTCTCTCTTCTGAGCCCACCAACGTCGCAAGCCCCGCAACCAAATCGGCCAATGAATATTAAGATCGGCCAATGAATTTTTCTTGCAACAGAATTGTGACTTCGTCTAGTGTGTCGCCGGACAAAATAACGTGGGTCGTCTCGCTTTGATTCCAGCCTTGCGGAGTCTTTACAGCAAGTGAAACATTAGAGGGTTCCTCGATCTACAAGTAACAGTCTAGATCAAATACCAACTACTACGAACCCGACTAGTAGTCGTCTGTAATTTTCTTTTCAGCAGGGAGCTTTGATGAAAGTCATGGCTACCGAGGCCCGGTACAGGTGTGCCTGGAGTGTGCCTCGAGTCGATTGCAACTTTTATTTCGTGATCGCTTTAGCGGCGCTGTTCTTACTCTTCCACGGCAGCGCGCGCGCGAATTCATCTCTTTCCGGACAAATTGACGGCACCGTGCTGGACCAGAATGGCGCTTCCATTGGCGGTGCAGCGGTTGTTCTCTTCGGCGCCGCGGGTCTCGAAGCACAACGCTCGCTCACGGATCAGCGTGGGCACTTCACGCTCGATAAGGTCCTGGCAGCGAATTACGTTGTGAGCGTGCGGAAGAGAGGCTTTCGCGAAGTTCGACGCGTGCTTCAGATCGCCCCCGGCGAGAACCTGCAGGTCGAGTTTGAACTGAAATTGGCTTCGATCTTTGAGACGGTCACCGTCACGCCTGCGCGCGGCCAACCGCAGGAAGTGTTTGACGTACCGCAGTCGCCGGTTGTGGTTACGGAAGACGAGATAGCCCGGCACTACGCCAACATACTGCCGCAAGCGTTGCGCGACGCGCCCGGAGTGCATATTCAGCAAACGACTTCAGGCCAGGGCTCACCATTCATCCGTGGATTAACCGGACAACAAGTGGTCCACCTGATCAATGGAGTGCGTTTCAACAACGCGACTTTCCGGCCCGGCGCCAACCAGTACACCGCCTTGATCGACCACGACTTTGCCGATCGCGTTGAAGTTGTTCGTGGGCCAGGCTCGACGCAGTACGGCTCGGATTCTTTGGGCGGCACGATCAACGTGTTGACTCGTTCGGCGCAAGGCACTGACAGTTTCGGCATTCACGGCAACATCAACACGTTTTTCGCGAGCGCGGATCTTTCCGCGGGTTTGTCGGCGAGGGTCAGCGGCAGTTCCGCCAGGTGGGGCTTCCTGTTTGGTGCTTCGGGTCGGCGCACGCAGGACTTGCGAACCGGCGGTGGTCTCGATTCGCACTCGGTCGTCACACGCCTGCTCGGCATCTCTTCCAAGTTTCTCGGCGACAGGTTGCAGGACACCGCTTACGGTCAATACAACGCGAACGCAAAACTGCAGTTCAAGGCTTCGGACGCTGACGTTCTCTCGTTCGAATACCTGCGAGGAACGCAACTCGGCCTCCGTCGCTACGATCAACTCGACGGGGGCATCGGCAACCTGCTCAACAGTTTCGATCCGCAGGTGCTCGACTTTTTCACCGCGCGTTACGATCGGATTGGCGCCGGTCCATTCGACTCAATCTCGACCATCTTTTCTTACAACGGCCAGCGTGACGATCGTCGCTCGCAAAGTATCAACAATGCGCAGGGTCTTCGCTCGCGGATCAGCGACGAGTTCAACCTGGCGCGAGCGTTTGGTTACCAGGCGCAAGCCACCACGCGCGTGAAGCGCAGTCATTCGCTCACGTTTGGCGCGGAGTTTTACGACGAACGAATCACGTCGCTGAAACAGGACTTCAGTTTCAGCAACGCAACACTCGCGTTCACTAACGTCGCCGACGTGCGTGCACGGTTCCCGAATGGATCCAAATATCGAACGTTGGGCATTTTCGCGCAGGATGTTGCTTCGCTCGTGCCGCAACGTTTGACGGCGCACCTCGGCATTCGCTACAGCCTCTTCAATTACACACAGTCGTCGCAAGACAACCCACTGGATGCGACAGGCAGACCGACGGTCCCGGATCTCGAGGAGAGCTTTGACGACGTTACCTTCAACACCGGGCTCACGCTCACGATCAACTCACACATCAACATCACCGGCAATGTCAGTCGCGGCTTTCGTGCGCCGAACGTTAGCGATTTTGCTGCCACCGGTCTTTCCGGATTGGGTTTTGAAGTCTCGCCGGACGAGGGTGTGCGACTTGGCGGTTCTACCGGCGCTCTCGACAGTGCAAGACGTCTAACCGACTTTCGCCTGCTCGAGCCGATCAAACCGGAGCAACTCTATAGTTACGAGCTCGCGGTGCGTTTTCTGGGTTCGCACTTCAGCGGCAGTCTCGCTGCGTTCGATTCCGAGATCTCAAACCTGATCGAACGTCGCACCTTGCTCCTGCCTCCGGGATCGGTGGGCCAGCTCGTCGGCGGCCAGCCGATCGTTCGCCAGGATGCGACGGGTGCAGTCTTCACTTCGCTCGCTAACACGGCGGTTTTTGTGCGCACCAACGCAAACAAAGTGCGCCTGCGAGGAGTTGAGGGCAGTTTGGCAGTGAAGCTGCGTCGCGATCTGGCTCTCAACGCGAATGCATTTTACGTGCGCGGCACGGACCTGCGCACGGGCTTGCCGCCCAATCTCGAAAACGGCATTCCACCGATGACGGGCTTTGCCGGAGTGAAGTGGGAGCGTGCCGGATTGCCGGCGTGGATCGAGGTCTACTCGAATTTCGCGGCGCCGCAGCGTCGCTTCTCTGAGAACGATTTTTCACAGGCACGCATCGGCGGCTTGCGCACGCGCGAAGAGATCGCCGGGTTCTTCAACGGCGGCGCTGTGCCGCGTGGTCTGGTGCGCAACGGCATCCTGCTGCCCACGGGCGAAACGCTGGCCCAGGTACAGCTGCGCATTCTTGGACCAGGTCTTCAGCCGAACACTCTGTTCAGTAAGAACGCCGGATTCGCGCTGTTCAACGTGCGCGGCGGTTTCCGGATAGGCGAGCGTTCGTCGGTGACAGTCATCCTCGAAAACATTTTCGACAAGAACTACCGCACGATGGGGTCCGGTATTGATGGTCCAGGAATCAATGCGGCGGTTCGATACTCATACAAGTTTTAGCCGCAGATGAACGCGGATTAAAACGCAGATCAATCCACAGGAGTTTGAGATGAAACAAGTATTGCTGATCTTGGCATTGGTGTTGGTGGCTGACGTGTCTTTGGGCACGTACAACAACACTTTGAATGGTTCACAAACGGCGGCGCCGGAAGCGGAAGGCATCGCGCTCAATCTGACGGCGAGTGGCGACCTGCCGGGAATGAGCAGGGTAAACCTGCACCGAAACGGTCAGAGCGTGACCGGTGGAAATTTCCGCCTGATTGTGATTCCGCAAAATGCCGATGCTGCTTCGAGCGAACGCGGCCACCTTGTCGGAACGATCGGCAGCGGTACGCTCACGCTAACTGAGGAAGGCACTCTCGCGTCAGCTTCAGACGTGCAGGTAACGATTCAAAGCGGCACCGGTGAATTCGCTTCCGTGAATTCAGGTACGGCCACGTTAACCATCACGTCCAATGCCGAGAACCCGACGCAGTTGAACGGCACCCTCGTACTCAACTTCTGAGAGGACAATGATGAAATTACTAATCACGAACCTCTTCGTGGTTCTCTGCGCTTCGATTTGTGTGGCGCAAGTGCCCGAGAAGAAAACTGATCTCACTGTTGCCGATCGCGAAGCGTGGCACAAAGTGCTGCGCTGGCCGGCGGAGTTTGAAGAGCAGTGGCGACGCTCGCGAACTACGAACGACCGCGATCAAAGCGGGCTCGCGTTTCACAGTTTGGGCCATGGGAGCTATCTCGTGCAGATCGAGGTGCACGAGAGCTCATATCAACCGCGTTATCTCTTCATGCACTACGCCGAATCAGGCAAAACGCCGGCGCGGCTGCTGAAATTCAAAACCTACGAGAAGGATGACGACGACGCGGGCACCATTTCGACCAAGGTGTCGTTCGAGGTTGAAGGTGTGCCGGCGTTCGACGACCGGAAGAAGCAACTCGTCTTTCATACAAAAGGACGTGGCACGGAAGACTGTGGCTCACTCGTGAGATACAGCATCACGCCAACGCGCGCGATTCCCACGGAAGCACGGGCACATGCTTGTTTCGACGATTACTCACTCGGCATCACCGATCCGATGCGCTGGACCAAAGTCAGGCGACTGTAAATAGAAAGGAATCGACCCATGTTCCGCACAAGTACGAAAAGACAGCTTGCAGTTTTGTTGATGATTAGCCTGTGGATGCAGGTGATCACGCCACCGGTGATGGCGGCGCCAACTGGTCCATCGCCGATCGTGACGGCGCTCGGTAAGACATCGAGAGGCGTGCTGACGACACTGGCCGTGGTGCAAGAGAGCCTGGCGACATTTCTGCGAGCGACATTCACGCCTCAGGAGCAGTGGAACGTATTGCTGACTGCGACAAGTGCGGAGTTCAAAGACTACGCAGGCCTGGACTATCACGCCTCGAGTCGCAAGCTGCTGCTGGCGGCGAACACGCCGGGCGGGCAGCCGAACAACTTCGAAACAGTGGCCGCGGATGGCAGTAGGGCAGCGTTCTCGAACGTGGCGGGCTTGAATGGAGAGCTTTTGGTAGCCACGAGCCGTGATGAAGGCCAGGGCATGAGTCGTGGCGGGTTTCCCGCAGGTGAGTTGTTCACGTCCACGGGTGTCGCGGGCGTGATTGCACGCGTAAGCGCGTCAGGCGCGACGGTGCAGAACCCGTGGGTGACGTTGCCGGGCGAGACGGGCACGATTGGCGGTTTGTATTTGGACCGCACGGGAGCGTTTGGCGGCGACCTCCTGGCTGTCACAAGCACGGGCGGTGTGTGGCGCGTGAACGCGGCAGCGGAAGCGACGAAGGTAGTGAGCCTGGATACGAATCTCGCGGGCGTGGCGAGTGTGCCGGAAGATCCGGATCGTTATGGACCATGGTCAGGAAAGATCCTTGCGGGCGCGAAAGACCTGTCGTCGATCTATGCGATTGACGCGGCGGGTCAGTCGAGTTCGATGCAGTTGGACGTGCAGCCACAGGACATAGACGTGGTGCCGGCGCAGGAGAACTTCTTTGCAGTAGACACGGTAGGAAGGAAAGTTTGGGGGGCGGGCGACGGCGCGTTCGCAGGAATCATCGGCGACATCCTCGTGACGCAACAGGCGCCGGGCGTCATCAAGCGCTTGCGTTGGAACGGCGTGGAGTTCGTCGGTTCGGAGTTGGCGAGCGCAGCGGAGTTCAAGCAGGTGACGTTTGCGCCGGCGGGGATCAATCCGATCCCGGCGGTGAAGCAGTTGTACGACAAGATCGCAGTGGTGCGACACAGCGTGACGTTGCTGAACAGCGGGCGCGTCGAAGGCTCCTTGTGGCAGTTGTTGCCGGAAGACGTGACGCTGGATGGAACAGACACGATCACGACTGACCTGCTCGTGCCGGGCACGCCGGTAGTGCTGCACAGCAATCCGGCAACGTATGGCGGGACACTGGTTGGAACAGAGAACCCGGAGCCTACTGATTACACGATCACGATCAAGGGCAGCTCGAGTTTGCGGCACGTAGTAGCGCGCACGAACCCGATCGAATTGGAGAACGTTAGTGCGCCACCTGCGCCCGCGGGCACACGCGACGTGTCGATCAGTAACTCGGGCGGCACGATTGGTGATCCGGCGACGTTAAGGAATCTCTCGATCTCAGGCAATGCGGGCACTGTGATAGTGCCGCCGGGAACTTACGGGCAGTTCACCGTAGGTGGCCGGAACGTGCTGGTGTTTGGTGATGCGAGCTCGCAGGAGCCGACTGTCTACAACCTCGAAGAGCTGACGTTGACGGGCAGCAGTGAGCTGCGGCTGGCTGGTCCGGTTGTGTTGACAGTGAAGAACCGCGTGACGTTGAGCGGCTCGACGTTGGGAGCGGCCGCGGATCCGAAACGGTTGCTACTCAAGATCGCAACGCCGCTGAACGACGCGCAAGACGCATTGAAAGTAACGGGCAGCGCGGTGCTGTACGGCATCGTGCGCGCGCCGCAGGGGACGATCACGATCGAAGGTACGGGCCGCGTGCGTGGCACCGTGTCGTGCAACTACCTATTCGTGAACGGCAATGGCGTGTTGCAGATCACGGAGGCGGATCTGCCGCCACCACCGGTTAACCGCCCGCCGATTGTGGATGCGGGTGGCGATCAATCTATAACTCTGCCTACCAACCAGGTCAGCCTCAACGGCACTGCGAGCGACGATGGCTTGCCGCAGGGCAGTGTGCTGGCGCTTCAGTGGAGTGTAGTGAGTGGACCAGGTTCGGTGGTATTTAGCGATCCGGCGAAAGCGATCAGCACCGCAACGTTCACGACAGCGGGCGAGTACGTATTGAAGCTGACGGCGAGTGACGGGCAGTTGAGCGCCAGCGATACGCTGATTGTCACGGTGGTTCCAGACAATAAGCCGCCGACAGTTGACGCAGGACCGGATCAAACGATCGAGCTGCCGGATCCAGCGTTCTTAAAAGGCGTGATCACAGATGACGGCCGGCCGACGGGCGTCACTGTGACTTCGACTTGGAGTGTGGTGAGTGGACCGGGGCCGGTGGTGTTCGGCAATGCGAATGCGCCGGTGACGACAGCTTCGTTTACTAATCCCGGTGTTTACACCTTACGACTGACGGCAACAGACACGGAATTCACGGTCTCGGATGAGATGTCGGTCACAGTGCTCTTGAACCAGCCGCCGACCGCGGATGCTGGTCCGGATCAGGAGATCACGCTGCCGGGCGTGTCGACGCTCAACGGCGCGGCAACAGACGACGGTCTGCCACGCGGCTCGGTGCTGGAAACGTTCTGGAGTTTTGTGAGCGGACCGGGACCGGTAGTGTTTCCCGATGCGACGACACTGAACACGACGGCGATCTTCACGGTGCCGGGCACGTACGTGCTGCGCCTGACGGCGTCAGACGGCAAGCTGAGTGCTAGCGATGAGCTGACGATCGTAGTGAAGCCGAAGCCGTTCACGGAGCGGACGTACACTCTCGACGCGGACTTCGATCAAGGCAACTCGTTCAACGTGA
>JAICQI010000896.1 GCA_025937955.1 Pyrinomonadaceae bacterium | reverse complement strand
TCAGAGAGCATCTCCAGGAGGGGACGCTCATACTGCTCCGCGGGATAAAAGTTGGTATGTCGAAACGGTTTTCCATCGCAATCGCGAATGGCATTGCCGGTTTCGCGCGCCATGCTCATCCAGTGCTCGACACGTGGAATCGCCTGTGCTCCCGTGCCCGGTTCCCAGTGGTTTGCGACGAGGAAGACAACGTGAGTTTTACTGCTCGGTTCCGAGAGCCGGCGCGCAAACTCATTCGCCCGCCAGAACGGATACCGCACCAGCCACGGCATGGACCAACGAAGTTTTTGAAGGAAGGTCGCGTCGTCGTGGTGTTCGTTCATAGAGGTTTCCTCGCGACTAACAACACACCATCGATCAGCAACTGTTCCTCATCAAGGTTCTTGAAATCACTGGCGAGCTTGCTTCGAATGTTAGCAACCAGATTTGAATCTTGCTTGAATCTCCCGGGCGCGTACTCCGCCGCCGGTTCGAGTCGTCCGTTCGGCAGCAAACTCGTGACGAAGAATTTCGACTGGTACCCAAGCTCCTTCATCTTCTCGATGTAGTAACCCAAACGTTTTCGATTCGGCAATCCTGAATCTGACGCCATTCGTTTGTAAATTGATTCTGAGATTGTAAGGAAGGTCAGCGGATGCATTCCCTGCTCGCGAAACATACCGTAATCGCCGAGATCGATTATGTGAACCAGGCTGCCGCCCGGAGCTAAGAGTCGATGCATAGCCGCGAACACGGGATCCGGATCGTAAATCTCCTCCAGCACCGCGCACGAGAGGATCAGATCAAATTTTTCATTTCCGAGCTTGTCTGCGAAGCCTTCGAGGCCCACACCATAAACGCTCCGTAGCTTTTCCTCATTGAATCGAACGTCGTCTTCGGTGAGAGTAACAGCCTGATCGAATCGACTCTGCTCTTCAGCACTCAGACTTTCCCGCATAGCCTTGTAGATCGCGCGTTCGTGATCGGAGTTTCGCTTAGAATAAAACCGGTCGAGACAAACTACTGAAGCGGCGCCCGCGGCAAGAAATTTTAGCGCCACGCCGAGATTGTCACCGGGTCCAAGCTCGAGAATTCGTTTTCCCTTCAGCGAGTCGTAAGAGAGATCGCCGTATTTGATGTAGACGGAGAATTGCCTTTGGATGTACGCGAGGCTGTCAGCTACGCTCCGGTTGAGGTGAGTGGATCCGTGAATGGTCTCGATATTACCTGACTCAATTCGTTTCCTAAGCCTGCGGTTATCAAAGAGTTTGTAAGCGATTATGGCGCTCTTCGATCGTCTGGCTAGTTTCTTAACAAGATCACGCATCTTCTAATACCATCCGCGAATTACACAGATTATTCTGTGTAATCTGTGGATGGCTTTGTCATTTCTTTCTCTTTCCAAAGTAAGGCGGCTCGGCGTCTGTCGACGCAACAGCAGCGGCCAAAGCATCAAAGTCGACTCCCGCAGGTTTGCCGTCAGTTCCTTTTAGCTTTCCCTTTGCTTGCGGAGTCAGTCGCCAGTCTCCTTGCTCGTAATTGACGAAGCCCACCTGGTCCAGTGAACTCACAACAGGATTTCCCCTCGGAATATTTTTCGGATAGCCGTTGCCGGCAATCGTGCCTTTATTGTCTACGATCGTATTCCCGCGAGAATCCGGCGTCATCATGTTCGGTGGGCAAACGAATCCGTAGTCGTTGAACTGGATGATGTTGTTGCGAAAAACAAAATTCGCATGATTAGTTCCATAGCACGTCATCACGTTACCTGTTTGCTGCACCGTGTTGTTTTCCACCGTAATGGTGTTGCCGCAACACCCAATCATGAACACCGCGGAATAGTCGGGCACTATGTCTACCAGCAGATTATTTGCGATACGAATGCGTTTCGCCTGTTGACTCGGCTGCGCATCATCTTTTCCGAGAATGCTAAAACCTGTATTTGAGCGCCGGACGATATTGTTTGTGATGGTGATGTCCTCGAGCGTGCTCCACGGCGCCCTGCCCCCCTGATTGCGCACCGTCAGAACAAACGCGCCGATAAGTCCGCCCGACTCCAGCACATTTCCATCGATTACTACATTCCGCGCGTTCTTCAATTCAATCATCGCCTTAATGGTCGCCTTTCCGAACCACTCGCGCGGTTTGTACAGGAAGTTCCGGCGAATCTCGATATTTGAAGGCACAAGGTTCGGCACGGCAGGATCGGCGCCGCCGAACATGATGTTCTGCCCGCCGCCCTCGATGTAGTTATTAATGATCTTGTAAGGTCCGGGACCATTCCAACCGCAAATTCCCTGCGTCTCGTCTCCTTCGCCGGCGAAACCTGAAATGTAGGAGTTGCTGATCGTCGTGTCGCCACTGTTGAGACCGAAACCCCGTCTCGCTTTTTTGAGACCCGTGG
>JAICQI010000246.1 GCA_025937955.1 Pyrinomonadaceae bacterium | reverse complement strand
TTGATTACCCGCGGCAGGGGTCGAACCTGCGACCTTTCGCTCCGGAGGCGAACGCTCTAATCCACTGAGCTACGCGGGCCTAAACAAAATGGCATGTTTCAAAGAGATGAACCAGGAGTGCCCACCTTTTTGTCCCCCTTTTTTAACCGTTTTTGTACCCCTCGTCAAATACCGTCCGCTTTGGTATCGAGCCAAGATTGAACGCGATTAACTAACTGCCTTAGGGAAGCCGCAGAAGGTGAAAGCTGGCATTTTGGTCATTTCAATTTCTGTCGTAAGCATGAATCATCTCCTTAAATCAAACTCACTGAGCGAGACCAGTTTCATTGAGTTAGCTCAAGAACAATGCTTCACGTTCAGGCCCACGCAACGACACCAGCTCAGGAGCGTTACTTGCTCTCGTGTTTTCGATTGCCTTTTGCTGGGTGCGTAGTTCTGCGGCTAGCGGAAAATGTACCTCCCGGTGGCCTTGCCCATCAGCCATACCCCAAAGACCAGTTTCGCAGTGGCGGTCATCTCCCCAGCCCGGGAAGTCAAGAATCGGATATAGGCATATACCTTCGATAGGTATTCCAAGATTAAGTGCATCACAAACTTCTTCCGCAACATACCGGAGCCAATCCGCCCTGCCGTCAGACTCAGTGCCTGTCTCAGCAATGAACAGCGGCCGCTGGTAACGTTCATATATCTCTCCGAGTAGACTGCTCAAGCGACGATACTGCGGGTCGGAAACCTCCAACCACCTCTCTGGATGGAAGCTGGTCTCACCACACAACCACTGATTGTTTGGATAGTAATTAACACCGATTATGTCCAGATATTTTTCAGCGCCGCCCAGCTCAGGACGTCGTCGTCCTGCGAGCATATCCCACGCTTGAAACATCAGAAGACGGTAATATTCTGCGAGATCGAATTCCTCTGGTCGCGCCAAATTGTGGACCACGTTGATTAAAGGATCTGTATGAACAATCCGAGTACGCGGGTTGACAGACCAGGCGGCCTCTATGCCTTCAATGGCTGCGCGCACCAGTTGAGCCTTAAGTTCATGCGGACGATCCGTCTGAAACGGGTTGAGATAAGCCGATTCCCCACCCGCCCACGCGAAGAAAGAAATTTCGTTGATCGGTGCAATAAAGAGCGGGAGCTCACTTTCCTCATTCAACACGTGGACGAATGCAGTCACGACGCTGGAAAAGCGCTTGATGAAGTCAGTACTAAAAATATCAAGGTCATTGGGCCATCCGTAATGACAGAGGTCCCAGATGATTTGAGTCCGCGTTTCGCGAGCGGCGCGCAACATCGGCAGTACGCTGGAAAAATCGTAGCAATACGGCGTCGGCTCGATTAAATGCCATCGTATGCCATCCCTTGCGACCTGCATCCCGTATTCGCGCAGGCGTTGGTAGTCCTCAAAGGCATATCGATCATGACCAGTAGCGGCGGTCAAATCGAGACGGTGGCCGGAAAGGAGTTGATGAGAAGCGCATTCAAATCCTCCCATGAAGAAACTGGGAAACAGAGGTAGCTCGTTAGTACTCAGGAACTCAGTGTTATTCATCGAGAAAGCATCTCAGGATTTACTAAGATCCGTGTGGAGTCTGACGATGTTGAGCTAGCGGAAGAGTTCGAAGTATTTCTCTGGCTTTGGAGTTCCTCTCTAATCAAACTAAAGACGGCAGCTAAGTGCTGTTCCGTAGTAAGTACATTCCCTACCGCAATGCGCATTGCCGTGTTCTGGTTGAGCACGGTATGAGTTAAGAATGCTTGCCCGGTCGCGTTCACGGACTTCACAATCAATCGATTGAGCTCATTTGTACGCTCGACCAAATTGTCGTCGTCGCTGTCGGCGACAATTGCTCGGAAACAAACGACGCCCATTTCGACCGGAGCGAGCAACTCAAAATCGTTGTCGTTCTCTATCCAGGTCGCGAATAGTCTCGCCAACCGGATGTGTTCTCGGACTCGAGCGACCAATCCCGTTTCACCAAAGGCTGAAAAGACCATCCAGGCTTTCAAAGCACGGAACCTTCGGCCCAGTTGAATGCCATAGTCCATATAATTCGTTTCTGCCTTTTCAGCATCGCCGCGAAGGTATTCGGGGACCAGTGAGAACACTTCTCGAAGAAGCGCAGGACGTGTGGTGTAGAGAGTACTAAAGTCTAATGGTACGAAAAGCCACTTGTGCGGATTGACCACAACTGAATCAGCCTCACTTACACCTTCCATGAGCTGGCGACCTTCCGGCAGCAAAGCCATTGCGCCACCGTAAGCAGCGTCGACGTGCAACCAAATTTTTTCAGCTTTGCAGAATGCAGCTATTTCGGGAATTGGATCCACTGCCGCGGCAGACGTTGTACCTACGGTTGCAACTACTGCAAGCGGCAAGTAACCAGCGCTGCGGTCATGTTCGACCGCAAGTTTAAGAGCATTCAGATCCAATCGAAACAAGTCGTCGCTAACAATACGCCTTACATTTATTTCGCCAATCCCGAGCGTGATCGCTGCTTTGACGATGGAACTGTGTGCCTGGTCGGATGCGTAGATACGCAGGCGTGGCAGATCTTGACGACCCGTCAAACCGAGAGCCCGAATGTTGAGTGGAAGACTTTCTCGAGCGGCCGCCAGCGCATGCAACGTCGCAACCGATGCAGTGTCATAGACCACTCCGAAAAACTCATCTGGTAGCTGCAGCATCTGGCGCAGCCATCGCAACACGACCGATTCCAACTCTGTCGCCGCAGGCGAAGTGGCCCACGTCATAGCGCTTACGTTAAGAGTGGCGGCCATCATTTCGCCCAAAATCCCCGGGGCTGTGGTAGTGGAACCAAAGTAACCCAAAAAAGCAGGGTGGCCCCAATGGACCAGGTTGGGAAGTATCAGCCGCTCGAAGTCTCTTACAACGGTTTCGATTGGCACGGGAAGTTTCGGAATGCTCGGTGGTAGTTGTGCCGATACGTCTCCCGGTTGTCCGTGAGCCGAGATAGGTCGTTCGGCAATACTCGACCGATAGTCAGCCGCCCATTCTGCAGCTTGATGAAGCGCAATGCGGAATTCTTCTTCGGGCAAATCTCCCAGCAGTTCTGCGCCTTGGATTGGTTTAGACATTTTTTTGATCACTCAACGTTCGGAACGCTACCGCGTTGGCTAAGTTCTTACTTTGAACCTTCCCGCCGGCAATCCAGGCGACGCCGGTGCCTTTAGTTAGTAGCTTTGCTCCAAAAGGGTAGCCTCCATATCGCACGCGCCAATACAGTGCCCAGTAGACGCTTAGTGAACGTTCAAGGACCCATAGCGGAGCATAGAAAGGTGAACGAACTGGAAAGAACCGGTAGGCCGCATCGCGCATCAGGCCGCGGCCGCTCAATAGCACCGACAACAAGGAAAGCATCGCAAGAAAGAAAATTACGGTACGAGCGGTGGTCAGAAAGCTAAGCCCCAGTGTCACCGGAATCACGGCAAGGAAGGCGGCAGTCTTTGCGCGCATTACGAAATCTTCGTACGCTTGACGAGGACGTTGCTCCAACCACTTTGTAAGAGTTGGAGGCCGTTTGAGAATAAAGAAATCGAGCGCGTATTTTATATCCCCGCCGTTAACAGCGAAGTGGCGCACCAGTTCCTCGTTGTCAAAGAGGACATCGCCATCATAAGGACCAACCCGAAGAATGGCCGACCGACGAAAACCACACGTTCCGGGATAGTCGCCGGCGCGCAACACTCCTCTATTTATTAGAATACGGGCGTTCTCAAGGCGGGCCCACCATGGGGAGGGAGCGATAAAGTTCTGTGGGCGAACCATCTCAAAGGAATCGAGAAGCTCGCACATTCTTTTGACATTGTCGGCGGTGTATCGGATGTCGTCATCGGCAAGAATAATTCGTTCGCACGACGCCAAATCAACGCCGGTGTGAACTCCGTTTACCTTTCCATTTAAGTAGGTGTACCTGGGATCAGGGGCGACGTGTTTGGAAAAGGATTGCCAGGATTTGGCATGCTCTTCAAAAACTACTTTCGGGGAACCGTCAACAATGAGCACTTCACAACCCGCCCAGCTAAGCGACCTGAAGTAATTCGATAACCGCTTGATCTCAAGCGAATCAACCTGCACCCTGCGAATTGGCACGATAAAAGAACAAACAATATTCTGATTCATCGAACTGTTCATGCGGCCGCCTCAAAGCTTTCGTGGCTGGTGGACTTTAGCTGATCGGAGTAATCGGCCTGCTTTACTAACTCTGCTGTTGCCTTGGCGGCCCGCTCACTCATGAACCTCTGTTGGTCATAACCCAGGACCAGCTCCGAGGCATTGGCTGGGTACATCTGGGCCAGTGGCAAAGCGACATCGTTGAGCATCCATCGTCCGTGGCGTTCATCTTCTCTGATGTGAAGGTCCCAGTAGCCTCTTGCCTTGTCGGACATTCCGAGCCGCTCTGCTGCAAGACGATAATTATCGAACGCTGCTGGCACCGAGATTTCGGTGTATAGCAAGCCACCCACGTAACGAAGGTAATAGCGCTTTCGTTCGGAGAGCAGAAAACTGTGATTGATAGTTGCCAGTACTTCCCAGGGAACTAATTCGAAGTGCGCTTCAGGCACCGCGCTGATATTGAGTTCCCTTAACATGACTGTGAAAAACGAGGAGTGTTTACGGCTCAGACGCCCGCCTCCATATTCTTCCACCAGCAGCCGAGTCATCATGGAGTGGATTTCGTTTGAGACGCCTCCAAGAGTGCGCGAAAGCTGGCTCGCTTCTACGAGTCCGTCTAACGAAGCGACCTGCAAAAGCTTCCGGTATCCGGCGATTCCCATTTGGTCGCGGAAATAGATTCCTTCAGGTGAGGGAAGTGGCGCGAGGTCTTCCGCTGCCCGAATGCGGAGGCCGTCTGCGACGTTGCCTTTTTCAACGTTACTCGCGGAAGCAAGTTGAGATTGTTCCCATGGTTCCCACAGTGATTCGATACGAAGTTGGACTTCACGTAGGTAGTTCGAACATTCATTCTTATAGTTGGAAAGCTCGTCGTACCAGAAGAACTTGAGACGGTTTATACGGTAGAGGACTCGCTGCAGGAATAGATGATGCGGTTGATCGTCTGGCACGTTACCAAATGCAGACCGCAGCGCAAAGGCAAGTGCTTGCTCAAACTCGCGGGCGACCGCGGGGTTTGAAAGAACCTGTTGGTCCAGGTCATCCATTTCCATCAACGCTGTCAGGTCTTTCTCTGCTTTGGCGAAATACTTCAGTATTGCCGTGGTGTTCCTTTTACCAATGCTGTCCATTACCGACCCCTCCCATGTTCGTTCCCATTATTATTCTGCAGTTCTTTGAAAATTAGACTAAGACAGGACAGACTCCCCTCCGCTTTCCGAAACTCCGAAATGTCCAACATCGCGATATTGCCTGCGTACGGTTGGACCAGATCAACCGTCTGAGGCGCACCTTCTTCAAGACAGACATTGTCGTCGACTCGGATTGTGTTGGCGGCCCAGGGCTCGTCTTCTGGAACGTAAAGTTGTCTAAGACCACTAAAAGCGAGCGCATCAAGCCAACGAGGATTTAACAGCACTGTCTCGTCATTCACGATTCCGCAGCCTGTAGTCAAATGCAGTCCTCCATTTACAACAACTGGTATGACGGTATAGCCGTAGCTTTCGACGATCTCGGCAAGGGCCGCAATGCCGCGGGCATTGGTTCGAGTCGAAAGACCCACGAACAGTCGTTTGCCAAACTGCACTACGTCGCCGCCATCAAGAGTTGCCGGTAAAAAGATGTGTCGTATTTTGCGAAGAGGCGCGACCAGTTTTTCTACTTCTGCCACTTCGCCTAGTCGCGTATCAGCACCCATGCTGGCGATCACACAAACCTCATCCAGCACAACCGCTGTATCCTGAACAAAACAACAATCCGGATGCGAATCACTAGCAGCAACTGGCATCAAATTCACTCCCCACCTACGGAGTAACTCGCAATATTGCTCGAGTTGAGAGCAGGCCTTTTCGTAGTTGACCTCCTCGCGGGATCGATGAGTAAGTTGGCAGGCATCTATGTGTCGAGATACTCCGCGAGTGATCGCTATAAAGGGAGTGTGCTTAAAGGGATGTTCTTGCTTTGCGGTCAGCGTTGTGTCCGTCAGCAACACAACTTCCGTCGTGGCGCCAAGAGAAGAAACTCCAAAACCCGCGTTTTCATTGTTGCTCGATAAATTCGTCATAATTCCAATCAAAAATTGTCAGACCTCGGGTGTAAGTCATAAAAAGCGCACACGAATGAAATGAATTCGAGGTTGATTGGCTGGTAATACATCTTCACCCTGCTTGTTCTTATTACTAAGCGCGCGATAACAATGCTAACTTGGACAGTAGTGTTGCTTAATCATCCAAGTTGGCGCATATTTTCGCCGCGTGTCGTATCGAGCAAATCTTAGGCCAACACGTATCCGCGATCTTCGTTAAGCTGCTTGCCAGATCCCGCTTGTCCCCAGGCACCGCCGAATAAGAGGTTTGTCATATTGTGGGTTGCGTTCGGCGCTTATGATTCGAATACATTGCTTACTGCTAAATTCATCTGCTCGCGACTAGTCGGTCATAATTTCGGCAAGCGCAGTTCTATAATCCACACAGTTCCACCGCATCGAATGGCAGTGCCGCGCGTGACCAAAAGAAATGCCGCGAGATCAATCGCGGCACTTTCCACCACCTCAACTGCGCAGGCTCAGGGCGTAGGCGACGGCGTGCGCGGGGCTCACCGCGCCCCATCCCTGCCGTTCGATCGGCTCATTAGGCAGCCGCTGGGCCGTCTCCATCAGGATGCGCTTAACCTGTTGTGGCGTGAGCGCTGGGTTCGCTTCGAGCATCTGCGCGACGACGGCCGAGACGATGGGTGCGGCGAAGCTGGTCCCGTCCACGTGCTTGTAGCTGCGCCCGATGATGTTCTCGTCGCCGAGCTTCAACTCGACCGCCTGTCGAATGATTTCGGCGGGTGCGCCGCACAACGCGTCCAACTCGACGCAGATGCCAGCTTGCGCGGCTAGCAATTGAGACAGGCGTTCGTCCGGCGAGAGTTTGAGCTTAGCCAGCAACTCGGCCTCGGCGGCCGTCTGCGTCTCCGGCAGGATGGGCGCGGCCACGAAGATGCTGGGCGCGATTACTTCGGGCTTTTGCACGCCGTCAACTGTCGGCCCGTAAGAAGAGCGGTACATCTCGTTGTCGCCGGTGTGCAATGTGTTCTTGTCGTTCAAGCCGCCGACCGTGATGACGGCGGGCGTCGAGGCAGGCGGCAGGACGCCTGCACTGCCTCTGTGCCCTTCATTGCCGGCCGCGCAGACGACCACGATGCCGGCACGCACGGCGTCCTCGGCCCACCACGAGAGGTCGTCGGTCAGGTACGAAGCTTCTTCGTCGCCGGCGCACGAGATGTTCAGGACGCCGATCCCGTACTTCTCGCGGTGTTCCAGCACCCACTCGATGCCGCGCTGGATGTCCGCGTTGTGGATGCCGCGTTCGCCCGCGACTTTAACCAGGACGACGTTGGCGTCCGGAGCCACGCCTTTGTAGCGCCCGCCCGACAGATAGCCGTTGCCTGCGGCGACCACCGAGGTCATCGTTCCGTGCCAACTCGACAAGTCAGGCGTGCGGAAGGCCCGTTCGGAGTCGTGGCCGCGGGTAATGCTGGTGTAGCACAGCACCCTGTTTTCGGGTTGCGTCAGATCGGGGTGCGGGTAAAAGCCTGAATCGAGAAAGGCAATCGTCACCCCGCGCCCGGTAAAACGTTCGTCCGCCCCCACGCGTAGGGGGGTCGGGGGAACTTCAATCGAAATTTCCTGTAGCAATTAATTTCCTCCTGATAATAGAAGGCGGTTAAACCACCAGCCATGAAGAGTCTTTGATGATCTTTGCTGGAGGTCGTTGCTGCGCCATGAAACTATGACATTTCGGAAGTATTCGAGACACGGCGGTTGATTTTAATCCG
>JAICQI010000300.1 GCA_025937955.1 Pyrinomonadaceae bacterium | reverse complement strand
GAAGACTTTCCGGTTCCGGTAGTGATGGTGATGCACATGCCGGTTGGTTATACCGCGATGTATGCCGCGAAGTTGAATGAACTATGTCATCTCGAAGTGCGTGAGGCAGCGGAGGGAGACGAAGTTAAACGCGGTCGCGTGTTTCTGGCGCCCGCGGGGCGTCACCTGACACTAAAACGGGATGCAAGCGGCAAGATCGTTACACACCTCGATGCCAGGCCATTTGATATGCTGCATAAGCCCGCAGTTGATGTGCTGTTTAAATCGGCGGCCGAGGTTTACGGCAATCGCGTGTTGGGTGTGGTGATGACCGGGATGGGATCGGATGGAAAGCAGGGTGCGGCGTGGATCAAATCCCAGGGCGGGCTTGTCTTCACCGAAGCGGAGAGCAGTTGCGTGGTGTATGGTATGCCATGCGTGGTTGTGGAAGCCGGACTGAGTGACAAAAGTATCGCCCTGGGAGACATGGCCCACGCGATCAGGGAGGTCGTATGAGCGGAAAGATTCTGATAGTCGATGACTCAGCACTTTCTCGCAGGACCTTGCGACGAATCCTCGAATCAGCAGGTTACGACTTGGTTGAAGCAAACGATGGAATGGCGGCGCTTGAAGTCTACTTCCTCGAGAAACCAGATCTGGTGTTGCTCGATCTTGTAATGAAAGGCATGTACGGACTTGATGTGCTTGTGAAATTGCGTGAGATGGACCAGGAGGCTCGTGTGGTTGTTGCCAGTGCCGATATTCAGAGTTCGACGCGCAAGATGGTTGATGAGGCAGGTGCACTCGGATTTATTCATAAACCGTTTGTTTCCGAACAAGTGGTTGCCGCTGTTGAGGCAGCGCTCACAAAAGGAGCTATCGGTGAAACTAACTGAGCGGCAGAACGACGCCCTTGCGGAGCTCATCAACATTGCTTTCGCGCGCACGGGCGCAGCTCTATCGGAACTGACCGGGCACCGGGTGGTGCTCAATCCGCCTGAGGTTGCTGTTTATCGAACTGCGGAGTTGCGCGGCGCGCTGGCGAAGTTTGTTCCTGGAGATGTGGCTTCGATTCATCAGGTTTTTGCGGGAGCCATTGCCGGTGATGCGCTCTTGATATTGAACTACGAAGGAGCATTGCAGCTTACTGATTTACTTACTGATGGTCACAATCCATCTAATTATCTTGATGAGTCAGCTCGGGAAGTATTAACTGAAGTCGGCAACATTCTGTTGAATGCGTGTCTGGGAATGTTTGGAAATTTGCTGAAGGTTCACGTGACGTTCTCGGTGCCGCGGTTGCATCTGGAGACGCTGGATGAGTTGATCGCGAGTACGACGACGGATAAAACGGAGATGCATTACGCCTTGGTGGTATACACGGCGTTTCAACTCCGCGACAGTTCGGTTAAAGGGTTCCTGGTGATCGTCCTGAGTGTCGCTTCCCTCGATCGCCTGATTCAGGAAGTCGACACCTGGGAAGCACAACAGGGACGATAGTCGAACGATGGGGTGGCCACGGAGGGCCGCCCCTACAAACGCCCCGGGAAGTTATTGTAGGGCTGGCCCCTCGTGGCCACCCCACGGTTGCGAATGACAGAGACAAGTTCAAAGGAAACGTTGCTCAACGCGGCGGTCTTGCACTGGATGCACGACCTGGCGGCGCAGGGAATTGTTATGACTGATTGCGAATTGAATGTCGCCGAGTGGAACCACTGGATGGAGGAGCACACCGGCAAACGTGCTCATGACGTAATCGGTAACAATCTGCTCGAGCTCTTTCCGGAACTGACTGAACGGCGCCTCGATCGACATTACAAATGGGCGCTCGAAGGCCAGGTGCGAGTCTTATCACAAGCGCTGCACGGCTACTTGATCTCAATGCCCGCCGTTTCCGCCGAGCACGGTTACGCGCAAATGCAACAAGCAGTCCGACTCTCGCCACTCAGTCACGAAGGCCGAGTAATCGGAACGTTAACAATCATCGAGGACGTCACCGAACGCGTAGCGCGTGAGGCCGAGCTACAAGCGCAAATCGAAGCGCGCTCGCGTCTCTTATCAAGTGAAAAGTTAGCGCGGAGTGAAGCGGAACGAGCAAACCGCTTGAAGGACGAGTTTCTGGCGACGATCTCGCACGAGCTGCGCAACCCGCTGAATGCGATCCTGGGCTGGGCCCACATGCTGCGCCTCGGCAAACTTACAGATGTAAATGCGGAACGCGCTGTGGAGACCATCTATCGCAACGCAAAATCCCAGGCGCAATTAGTTTCCGATCTCCTCGACGTGTCGCGCATCATTTCCGGCAAGTTGCGACTCGACGTGCGTACAGTGGATTTGATTTACATCATCAACGCCGCGATCGATTCAATTCGTCCGGCGGCTGACGCGAAAGGCATTCGAATCCAGGCGATGTTGGATCCGGCGGCTGGTCCAATCTCCGGCGACGCCGATCGACTGCAACAGATTGTCTGGAACCTGTTAACCAACGCGGTCAAGTTCACTCCGAAAGGCGGCCGCATACAAGTCAAAGTCCAGCGCATCAACTCACACGTGGAGATAGTCGTGAGTGATTCAGGCGTAGGTATCAGCAAAGAGTTTCTGCCTTATGTTTTCGATCGCTTCCGTCAGGCAGACGCAAGCATCACGCGAACACATGGCGGCCTCGGACTTGGTCTTTCCATCGTGCGTCAACTCGTCGATCTTCATGGCGGGAGTGTGGGCGTTCAGAGCGAAGGAGAAGGAAAGGGAACCACCTTTACAATCACGTTGCCGTTCGTTGGTGTAGTTAGTAATCAGAACGATGCTGAGTCTGTTCATCCCACTCAGGGTGACGACGTTAACTCTTTCGAGGGTTTGCCTTCACTTCAGGGTCTCAAGGTGTTGGTAGTTGACGATGAGGCAGACACACGCGAATTGATCCGCGAAGTGCTCAAAGAGTGTGGTTCTGAAGTAATAACCAGTCGTTCTGCTGAAGAAGCTTTAGCGGCACTGGAAGAACATAAGCCTGATATCCTCATTAGCGACCTGGGAATGCCCGATGAGGATGGCTACTCACTGATCTCAAAGATTCGCGCGCTGCCAGACGAGCGTGGCGGACAAAGTCCGGCGGCCGCGCTTACCGCATACGCAAGAGCCGAAGATCGAATGCGTGTGCTGCGTTCCGGTTTTCAGTTTCATCTGCCCAAACCAGTTGATTCGGCCGAGTTGGTGACTGTAGTCGCGAGCCTCGCGGGACGTGCTTTCCAGAGTTAACGTCCCGCGGTCGCCTGCTGTCACTTGAAGAAACTGGCAGCCATCCGTTGAATGTCATCCATCGAGCTACCGTCCTTATTCTGATCCAACAGCGAGTTGAGCATACTCATGGCACCCGGTGCGTTTGCTTGAGCCTCCTGCCGCTGATTATTGAGTAAGTCAGACAGACCGGAAGGATCAAGTCCATTTTGCTGTTGTGCCTTTCCGAGCGAGCCCATTACCAGCGGAGCCAAAGTCTCAAGCAAACCACTGGCAGAGCTTTGGTCCATCCCCGTTGCCTGCGCCAGATTGTTTTCAATTGCCGGCTGTTGGCCTCCAAAAACGTGTCCCAGAATCCCTGCGCCGTTTGCGCTTTGCGGATTCTGCAGGTAACCCATGACATTATCCAGGATGCTGCCGTCATGGTCGGTGGCGACAGCCTGATGGAGATTCTGAGCCTCTTGCGGTTGTGAAGCGTTGCGTGCCAACGCTGTCAGAATTAGCGGCACGGCCATCTGGATAGCTGTGTTAGCCGTCGATTCACTGATTCCAAATCGCTGAGCGATTGTGCGCGATGCGCTTCCGCCCAGTTGTTGTGTGACGATCTGTGTAATCGCATTCATAATATTTGCTCCCTCTTGTTTCCCTGCATGCCCGATCCTAATGTGTTCTAACGCGTCGCGGCGGCGATTGTGTGCTTACAAGTTAACGAAACTTTCGCGAATGACTTTTGCGAGTCGTTAGTTTGGTTTAATGAGCAGTACGCCTTCGCCGCCGCTGAAGATTCCAGCAACACAGCCGGTCATCAGTGTCGCCAATGTCGCGGCAAGTAATGCGCGTAAGCCGAGGCTCGCGAGATCGTCGCGCCGCGAGGGAGCGAGGGCAGCGGTGCCGCCGACGAAGATTGCCATCGCAGCCACGTGTGCAAAGCCGCAGAGTGCGTAGCTCAGGATTATGACGGTGCGCGGCGATGTTATCTGACCGCTCGAGATTAATTGGGCGAGGTGGTTGTAGGAGAAGACTTCAGTGAGTATGACTCGTTCGCCAAGCAAGCGCGCCGCGACGGGGACGTCGCTGGTTTGCAAGCCGAGAAGAAACGCGAGTGGGTAAAACAACCAGCCAAGAATTCTCACAATTGAAAGCGGTTCGCTCGTCCCCAGCCACGAGCTCGCGACGCCAAGTAGCTTATCCAGCAGCGCTACGATTCCGAGGATTGCGATGATCAATGCAGAGATTCCCGCGGCCAGCTTCAGTCCATCCATCGCTCCCTGAATAATCGCGCCAATCAGATTTTTCGACCGACTCGATTCATCTTCCGGAGGAACGGCCGCCAGCGTCTCGGGCGTTTCGGTTTCGGGAATCAACAGCTTTGATACAACGACGCACGCCGGAATCGCGAGTATTGAAGCCGATATCAGGTGTCCCGCGATTTGTGGAAACACACCCGCTAGGAAGGCGACGTAAACTCCGAGCACACTCGATGCCACCGTGGCCATGCCCGTCGTCAATATCAATAACAATTCCGAGCGCGTCATCTTTTCCAGATAAGGCCGGACCACGAGCGCCGACTCAATGCCCACAAAAATGTTCGCGGCACTGGAGAGTGATTCGGCGCCGCTGATCTTCATCGTGCGATGAAAGAGCCTGGCGAAGAGTCGCACGAACACCTGCAACACGCGCAAGTGATAGAGCATCGCCGTGAACGCCGCGAAGAAAATAACTACCGGGAGAACCTGAAAGACGAGAATGAAACCAACAGAGCCTTCCTCTCCAGGACTTGCCGCCAGTGGTCCAAACAGAAACACCGATCCGCTCTTCGACGCGTTGAGCAACACCAGCACCGCGTCGTTCAACCAGAGCAGGATGCGATGCGAAACAGGCAGGCGAAAAATGATTACGCCAATGATAAGTTGCAGCCCGACACCCCAGGCAATCGTCTTCCAGGCAATTCGCCGCCGATTACTGGACAGCAACCAGGCCACACCCGCGAAGATCACGAATCCCACGAGCGACACCACGTGATGAATCATTCGTTCAATCCTTTTATTTGTTTTTTATCCTGAGGCAACTCGCAGAACGTAAGAGTTATCTGAATCATCAGCGAAAAATTTTGAAGAAAAGTCTTGACAGGACCACTGGTCCTATCTTATACAAAGCAGTTCGCGCACACGAGGCGCGCACAGCGTAATGAGGAAACTTTCAATGATGATGACCAGGACATACAAAGAGCATTCGACCAAATGGCAGCCATCCGGCGCCATGTATACGGTCGTCTGCTCGTTGGGTCGGACGTTATCAAACCCCAACATTTTTGAAGGCAGACTCGGACGCCAGGTAGCCATAGATAGCCAAAATATCAGGCATTAATTCGCGGGAGCGGACTCCCGCTCCCAAATCTCGAAGCAAAATTCAAGAGAATTGAAGGAGCGGGCAGCTTCCCTGGGAAGTTAAAAGCCCGCTCCTTTTGTTTTTTGACAATCGAAGTACCTATTTGCGAGAGATGAAGGCAGGAGCCTTCAACGGATGACGTTCTCGGTGCTTTGCGAGAGTCCGCGAGAACGGCATCTTAGGAGAAGTGTGCCTCGAAGTGTGTTCGCGGCATTGTCTCTCTCTGCCTTCATCTATTTTTTAGCACAGATGGATTGTGGATTTGAAATCTTGTTTGCGAGATTTGAAATCTGCGTATTCATTGCATGTGTGGCCGAGCAGCAAAGGCACCTGACTGTAAATCAGGTGGACATCATGTCCTTCGTGGGTGCGAGTCCTACTACATGCACCAAACCGTTTGCAGGGATGTAGGCTAATTGGCAAAACCTTCGGTCTCCAAAATCGAAATTCTCAGTTCGAATCTGAGCGTCCCTGCCACATTAAAAATTTCATGGAAGGGTAGCCTAACTGGTAAGGCAGTAGTCTTGAAAACTACCGCGCGTTTGTCGCTTGCAGGTTCGAGTCCTGTCCCTTCCGCCATTCGATGGAGGCGTCGCCTAATGGTATGGCAGCGGTTTGCTAAATCGCCGCGCATTGCGTGTGCAGGTTCAACTCCTGTCGCCTCCGCCAATCAACTTCACGGACCTGTAGCTCAGTGGAATGAGAGCGCGACTCTGCGAAGGTCGAGGTCGCACGTTCAAATCGTGCCAGGTCCACCAATCTCTTACGGAGTGGCCGACAGGAAAGGCAGCGAGTCTCTGAAACTCGTTTATGTAGGTTCAAATCCTACCTCCGTAGCCAGGATGACATGCCGGCGTAGCCCAATTGGAACGAGGCGCTAGTCTTAGAAACTAGACAGTGTGGGTTCGAATCCCTCCGCCGGTACCAACATAATTTCACTTGCGCGTGTGGCCCAACTGGAAGAGGCAACTGACTTAAGATCAGTTTTGTGAGAGTTCGAATCTCTCCACGCGTACCACGGGGATGAACGCGAAATGGAAAGCGGGCTGATTTTCAATCAGTTGATTTGCGAGTTCGAGTCTCGTCATCCCTGCCAGGCTTCGGGGCGAATGCTGAATGTGACTACATCATTTAAATGTCCCGTCACGTTCGAAAACTTGTCGCCCTTTATGTGGGTCGTAGCTCAACTGGCAGAGCACCGCACTGTGACTGCGGGCGTTGAGGGTTCAAGTCCCTTCGACCCACCCAATTTCTCACGGAACTGTGGCCGAGGGGTGAGGCACCTGATTGTCGATCAGGCCGATGACGGTTCGAGTCCGTTCAGTTCCGCCAATTCATAACGCGTCAGTAGCTAAACTGGACCAAGGCACCTGCCTCTTAAGCAGGGGATTGTGAGTTCGAGTCTCACCTGGCGCACCAATTCTCCAACAGTGAACAAGCCACCCTTCCTAACCTGTTCCTTCCAGCGAGGGCCAACTTGTTC
>JAICQI010000458.1 GCA_025937955.1 Pyrinomonadaceae bacterium | reverse complement strand
GGTCCCATCACCGCCGAGATCTGCGGCACTTTCAAGTAGCGGCGCATGATCGAGTTGTAATAGAAGATTCGTGAAGCGCCGTACTGACCCGGAAACACGCCGCCCTGGTACGGTAGATTGACGCCCGCCGAATCGACCAGATAGATGATCGGCACGCGCGAACGCATCGCAATCTCCTGCGCGCGCAAAATCTTTTTGATGGTTTCGGGCCACCACGAGCCGGCCTTCACGGTAGCATCGTTTGCAACAACGACAACTTCCCTGCCTTCAACACGACCAACGACAGTTACAACACCCGCGCCGGGGGCATTCCCGCCGTACTGATCGTAAGCAACGAGCAACCCGATCTCCTGAGCGTAAGAATCTTTGTCGAGCAGCAGCTCGAGTCGTTCTCGCGCGGTTAGCTTGCCCTGCTGGTGCTGTCGATCAATCTTGTCTGGACCACCACCCAGACGAAGCTTAGCCTCGAGATGGTGGAGCTGATCGGTGAGATCGCGTAAACGCGTAGTTTGTTTTGTGGCGGGACCGCTATCAGACTTTTTCATCAGTTTCGTATTCTATCGTTGTTGCCAGATCGCGCGCAGTAACGTGTTCGCATTGATTGAAGAAGGAATGCCTTCAAATATCGCCACCTGAGAACCGCGGAGCTCCATTGCCACTACGCCGCTGGACGTTTGCCACTCGAAACGATCTGCAGTCGCCTTCAACTCCTGCGCGCCAGCGTATCGCTTCACTGTGCGCCGAGCATAGGCATCGAAAAACTCCTTCGCATCCACTGGCGTGTCCCAGGCCGTTAACTGAACGATGAAGACCTCGCCGGGCTTTCCCGTCTCATAAAGCGCGAACCGATCGCCGCCCCAGCCTGCGGACGCTTTTTTCGACTCAGTCGTGTTGTTCAAAAACTCATCGAGGATCAGGTAACAACCCCACTCGCCGTTCACATCGTAATCGATGCGCTTCCACGATGGACCAAGAAAGCTCTTGAACTCAGGCAGCGTAATTTTCTGCGGCGCTTCATAAGAAAAGTATTTATCAGCATGAAGGATCTGCTCGCTCGATTGCGGCAGTTTGCTAAACGCCTTTGAGATTAGGTCCCAACCACCGCGTCTGTAAACTTTCGTGGCCCAGGCCGAGCCTTCCTGATACGGAAACAACAGTGATTCACGCAACGCGCGCGGCGCCTGGTTGTACTGCTCAGTAGCAACACCCTGCGAACCCAGGCTGCGAATGAAAGCCAGCGCCACCATCGGATTCTTCGTCAGGTATTGTGTCATGGCCAGAGTCGCATCCCCTTCGATCAGCGCGTGCGCCGCTAGTTCGGCGTCAGAGTCGCCCTTGGGCCACTTCTCAAAGCGCTTCAGATTGAAGTGCTGATCCTGGAGAGCGTGGGTCAGCTCGTGGGCCATGACAGGCTTTTGCCCATCGAGCTCGATCCAGTCAGCGAGGTAAAACTGCTGTGCCTTAGGATCGTAGTAACCAGCGACCTGTTCCTTCAGCAGCTTGATCAAAAACTCACGATAAGCAAAATCCTCCGGTGCAAGTCCAAAAGCCCTGAGCACCAATTCCGCGGCGTGCATTTCAGCGGGCGTGGTCTCGCTGTCGAGATTCCTAATGATCATGCGCTCAATCTCTGCACGCGACTGCGCCCCGCTCTTCACATTCTTGAGCACGGCGAGCTCTCTCAACTCGCTGGTTTCTCTGAGCACGGCGGCGGTGGTGGAAACAATGGCCGCGTTCTGGGCCGTGCCGGGGGCGCCGTTCTGGGCGTGGCTACTTGGCAAAAAGCTGCCGGCGCCGAAACAGAACAGGGTCAAAAGGGCCAGCGCGCCGCTGATTTTCTTTGACATAATTGGTCTTTCACTCTTATAGTCCGCTAAACGTTTACAACTGAACCAGGATCGGGAATTCATTTTATCTCTCGCTTATGAACCCGGAAGGCTTTGCTCAGATGACAAGCCCTGCCCTTGAAGATGTATTCGGCGTTTGGCACGAAACGTTGTTGCGGGTGCGTTATGCCGAAACGGACAAGATGGGCATTGTTTATTATGCCAACTATTTGGTCTGGTTCGAAATCGGCAGGACTGATTATTGTCGCGCGCGCGGTTTTTCTTACCGCGACATGGAAGAGAACGAGGACGCTTTCCTGGTCGTCGCCGAGGCGTATTGCCGCTATAAAGCCGCTGCTTATTACGACGACGAGCTAATAGTTCGTACACATATTACAGAATTACGTAAACGTTCCCTGCGCTTCGGGTATGAGATCGTGCGTGCCGCTAATGGACAAGTAGTTGCTGAAGGAGAAACAGGACACGTTGTCACTGACTCGAACGGCCGCGTCCGCTCTTTTCCAGAAGGATATGCGCAAAGACTGCTGGCGCCGCCAATCATCAAACCTCATCAAGGCGCTGTCGTGCCCACCGAAACCGCACCTGAATAACTGAATAGGTCCTATCGGACTTATACGACCTTTAACTTGCCACAACTTCTCGCTCCACGGTGTTTCAAATTCAGAGCCCAGTTCTTTTTGTAACTTTTTTCAACTTCGGTCGTTTTAAGTTCAAGGGCCGGTGAGACGCACCGGACAAATCGAAAGCCTCGTTGCTACTTGCGATAGCAACGAGGCTCGGAATGACAACACAAGTTCGATCGCCTCGCGGCGCGCAAAGCTGCATCGTCGACAACCGCATCTTAGCGCACCTGGTGGACGAGCTTCAACCAAGGGAGGGTCTACCATGCGCCGCTGTGCGATCCTGTTCGCAGTTGTCTCCCTCTGGCTTCCGGTGACAGCGTTCTCCCAAACGCGCACACCCGAAGCTGCTCTCAACCATTTCCAAAACGCTGAAAAGAAAATTACCAAGGGCGACCTTGACGGCGCGATCGAAGACTACACCAGAGCCATTCGCTTGAGCTCCCACCTTGATCTGAGCAGCAGCTCGAACAGCACGTTTGGAAACTCGTACACTGAGAGTTCTGCCGACACTGTTAAGGTCGTCGATCCCTTCACCGCCAACGCTTACAACAATCGTGGCCTGGTTAAGTTTAAAAAGGGAGACAATTTCGGCGCCATTGATGACTTCAACGAAGCGCTGCGCATCAGGCCAGGACAGGCCACGCCCTATATGAATCGCGCGGCAGCGTTACGCGCCAACGGTGATCGGGAAGGCGCTCTCAGAGATCTCGATAAGGCAATCTCCCTTAACAAAACCTATCCTGAGGCTTACAGCAATCGTGGCAGCTTGCGACTAGATTACGGCGACGTCAATGGTGCCCTGGCGGATCTCAATCGGTCTATCGAACTCAGCGATCGCATTCCCGAATCCTTCTACCAACGTGGTTACGCACACATCGCACTAACGAACTACGATCGTGCGCTGGCGGATTTTGATCGCGCAATTCGTCTCGCGCCCGGGATGGCGTGGGCCTACCAGGGACGCGGTACCGCGTGGATGAAAAAAGCTGAAATGGCGAAAGCAATCGACGACTTCACTCGTGCGATCGAACTCGATCCAAAGATCTCCTGGGCTTATTTCAATCGCGGACTGGCGCTGGTGTACATAGGAGACGAGAGTAAAGCGCAGAAGGATTTCGATGAGTGCCTGAAAATGAGGCCGGATCTGCAGGCTCAGCTCGAGGCGAAGATTGCGTTAGCGAGGCACTTGCGATCGCAGAAATAATATAGGTCCTATAGGACCTATTGATCGTGAGTCAAATTTAATCGCTCTATCTTATGTGCGCGGCCGCTGCTTTCATCGATATCGAGCACGGCCGCGCAAATTCGCACCTGGCCGCTCGAATGCTCGGCGCGTCTGGCCGTAACAGAAGTAAAGCGCGCGATCACATCAGACTTATTCATGCCGATCACACCGGCATAACTTCCAGTCATACCAAGGTCCGTCAAGTAAGCAGTACCGCCCGGTAGAATTCTTTCATCCGCTGTCTGCACGTGCGTGTGCGTACCCAATACTGCCGACACACGGCCATCGAGATGCCAACCCATCGCCACCTTCTCTGACGTCGCTTCCGCATGCACGTCTACGATGCGTACCGTGGTTTCAGCCGGCAATGACGCCAGCACGCTATCGATCACGCGAAACGGATCGTCGGAAGGCGGCATGAACACTCGTCCCATCACGTTCATCACCGCGACGTGCGCGCCGTTTACTTCACCTGCCCAGTATCCACTGCCGGGAGTGTTCGGCGGATAGTTCGCCGGACGAATGAGTCGCGGTTGTTTGCGTATGTAATCGATCGCTTCCTTTTTGTCGAAGATGTGATTGCCGGATGTCATCACGTCGATGCCGGAAGAGAACAGTTGTTCGCAGAGTGTTGGCGTGACTGAGAAACCGCCGGCGAGGTTCTCGGCGTTCATGATTGCGAGATCGATCTGGTGCTGCTCGCGCAAATCCTGGATGCGTTCGAGCACAGCTATGCGTCCCGGCTTGGCGACGACATCTCCGATCATGAGGACTTTCATATACAAAAAAAGCCGCGAACCCTAAAGAAGATTCACGACTCCCGGTTTCTGGCAGGAGGGAGATCCGCAATTGCCGCTCCGAAGCCGTAATTGAACCTGCATAGACAGGTGGGTGACCTCTTAATGACGCAGCCTCTGGCAGTTCTTAACGATGAAGAAATGCACTGGCTAGACGACCTCGGTCTCCCTAATCAACGGCGTTGGCTCAATCATCGTAACTCGGTGACGAACACCGCAGAACGTTTCCCTCCGCCGCCACGGATAGTAGCATATCTCGCCACGCTGCGGCACAAAAGCCACAAAATATTTCAGCCACAAAAAGGCACAAAAGTCACTAAAAAATAATACAGGTCGCGCAAAACTCTTTTGTGACTTTTGTGCCTTTTTGTGGCTGAAATATTTTGTGGCTAACCGAGGGTGAGCTTGCCGGCGCCGCCTTGTTCGCTCTCGAGGCTGGTGCGGACTTTCAAGAGGCGATCGAGCATTTCGGCGCACTCGGCGCTGCGCGCGGCGAGTTGTGAGTCGGCCTGTTCGTGCATGTTCTTGAGGCGGTGCAGTTCGTCTGCGATGTGTAGTGCGGCAAGGATTGCGACTTTCAAAGAGTCGACGGTGAGCGTGCCCGAAGAGATCTCTCTCATCCGGCTGTCGACAAACTCCGCGAGTTGAATAATGTATTCGGTATCGCCATCAGACCGGATGTTGTAGGTCTGATTGTAAATCTCGACGCGAATGGTGGGACTACCAGTACTGCCTTCCATAGTGCCTTTGTTGATCACTCG
>JAICQI010000213.1 GCA_025937955.1 Pyrinomonadaceae bacterium | reverse complement strand
CCCGGGGGTCCCCCCCCTTCTGTGGGGTTTTGTTTGGGGGGTCACTCGGTGGCCGCCCGTTTTCGTTCCGTTTACGTCTCAAGGTTCGCGTGTAGCTGACGCAGCACGATTTGGTCGAGCTCGGATCGGATCGACTCAATCTTGATCTTTGCAATCACTTCTTCAGCGAATCCGTAGGTCAGGAGGTTGCGGCCCAGTTCGGGACCGATTCCGCGTGTCTCAAGGTAAAACAGTTCTTCCGGATCGATCTGTCCGACCGCTGCGCCGTGCGCGCACTTCACATCGTCGGCGTAAATCTCTAACTGAGGCTTCGTATCGACGCGCGCTTTCTCCGATAGCAGCAGGTTCTTGTTAGTCTGCATTGCGTCGGTTTTCTGCGCGCCTTCGCGAACGAAGACTTTACCGTTGAAAACCGCGCGGCCGTTGCCGTCGAGAATTCCCTTGTACAACTGGTGACTGTTGCAGTGTGGCTGCTTGTGATCGATCACCGAGTGCGTATCACTGTGCTGATCTGAGTCAACCATGTACAGACCGTCAACGGACGTTTCCGCGCCCTCGTGATCCATCACGACTGAGATATCGTGACGCGACAGTTGCGCACCGAGATTGATGGAGGTCGTATCGTAACGACTGGCACGGCCAAGCTCGACAGAAGTGGTCGAGGTGTGAAAAGCGTTCGTGCTCTCGCGCTGTAAACGATAGTGTTCGAGATGTGCGCCATCCTTGACGACGACCTCGACAGTAGCGTTGGTGAAGTATCGTCCTTCGCCAACAAAGCTCTCGATCAATGTCGCGGAGCTGTTTTCCTCAGCCACGACGAGCACTCTCGGAAAACTCGCGCTCTGATCCCCTTCAGCCACAAACGTTATCTGCAGTGGCGTTTCGACTTTGACGTTCTTCGGAATCCACAGAAACACACCTGACTGCAAAAACGCCGTGTTCAGCGCGGTCAAGCCGTTGTTGTGATAACCGGCATTGCGTGCGAGATACTTGCGAATGATCTTGTTGTAGCGCGCGTCAGCTGCGGCGCTGAAGAGATCGACCGCAACGGCATCTCCGAGCCCGCTCGTCTGTGACAGGTCCTCGCGCAGGAAACCGTTCACTACGACAAGATGAGCACCTTCAGTTTCCGGATAAGCGAACCCGCTCACATCCACGCTCCCGGTGCTGGTGGTCGCCGGAACAAAACTCTCCTTTGCCAGGGCTGCGAGGTTCGTGTATTTCCAGTCTTCCTCATGAACCGGCGGAAAACCTAACTGTTCGAAACGATCCATCGCGCTGCTGCGCACGAGCTCAAGCCACGGCACTGTCGGCGAAACCTCACGAACGCTGTGAAATGCCGTTTGATAACTATTTTCTGATTTAACGAGTTCGGTAACCATTATTACTGCGCCGGCGCCCCCGCTCCTTTTCCGTTGTCTGCCGTCTTGATCCAGTCGTAGCCTTTCGATTCGAGCTCGAGCGCCAGTTCCTTGCCACCCTCTCGAGCGATACGACCATCAGCAAGCACGTGTACAAAATCCGGAACGATGTAATTCAAGAGTCGCTGGTAGTGTGTGACGACGATGATCGCGTTGTCTGGCGTGTGCAGTTGATTGACGCCATTCGCAACCACGCGCAACGCATCGATATCCAGGCCCGAGTCTGTTTCGTCGAGCACGGCGAGCCGGGGTTCGAGCACCGCCATCTGCAAAATCTCGTTACGCTTCTTTTCGCCGCCGGAAAAACCCTCGTTGACAGAGCGCGTCATGAAACTCGCGTCCATCTCGACTACTTTCGCTCGTTCCTTCAGGAGATCCTTGAACTCCAGTGGATCGAGCTCTTCTTCACCGAGGTGTTTCTTCTTCTCGTTGTAAGCCAGACGGAGAAACTGTGCATTCGACACACCCGGCACCTCGATCGGATATTGAAACGCCATGAACACGCCTTCGCGCGCGCGCTCGTCAGGCGCCAGTTCCAACAGGTTGCGTCCCTCGTAAATGATCTCGCCCGCAGTCACTTCATACTGCGGATGTCCGGCCAGGACTTTTGCGAGCGTGGACTTGCCGGAACCGTTTGGTCCCATGATGGCGTGAATCTCACCCTTCTTGACCGTTAGATTGATACCTTTGAGGATCTCATTGCCGTCGATTGCGGCATGCAAATTTTTAATCTCTAACATTTACCCTACGCTACCTTCCAACTTCAGACCCAAAAGTCGAGTGGCCTCAACGGCAAATTCCATCGGCAACTGCAGAAACACGTCCTTGCAGAAACCATTGATGATCAGCGACACGGCGTCTTCCTGCGAGATGCCGCGCTGCTGCAAATAAAAAAGCTGCTCTTCGCTAATCTTCGAAGTCGATGCTTCGTGCTCGACGCTCGAAGTGTTGTTCATCACTTCGATATACGGAAACGTATTTGCGCCACAGGTTGAACCAATCAGCATCGAGTCGCACTGTGTGTAGTTGCGCGCGCCTTCGGCCTTCGGCATCACTTTAACCAGTCCGCGATAACTGTTGTTCGATCTACCTGCCGCAATCCCCTTCGAGATGATCGTCGAGCGCGTGTTCTTGCCGAGGTGAATCATCTTCGTGCCGGTGTCAGCCTGTTGCGCGTGATTGGTTAACGCAACCGAGTAAAACTCACCGATCGAGTTGTCGCCGGCGAGAATGCACGACGGATACTTCCAAGTGATCGCCGACCCGGTTTCGACCTGCGTCCATGAGATCTTCGAATTCCTGCCGGCGCATTTCCCACGCTTAGTAACGAAGTTGTAAATGCCGCCAACTCCTTGTTCGTCACCGGCATACCAGTTTTGCACGGTCGAGTACTTGATCTGCGCGTCATCGAGCGCGATTAATTCGACTACCGCAGCGTGAAGCTGGTTCTTGTCAAACTTCGGCGCCGTACATCCTTCGAGGTACGAAACGTACGAACGTTCTTCCGCGACGATTAGCGTCCGTTCAAACTGTCCCGACTCGGCGTTGTTGATGCGGAAGTACGTCGACAGCTCCATCGGACAGCGAACGCCCTTCGGAATGAAGCAGAAACTTCCGTCAGAGAAGACTGCGCTATTCAACGCCGCAAAAAAATTGTCGTTGGTCGGCACCACGGAGCCGAGATATTTCTTGACTAGATCGGGGTAGTCTCTGATCGCTTCCGTGAAGGAACAAAAGATCACGCCGTGCTTCTTCAGTTTCTCTTTGTACGTTGTCGCGACTGACACTGAGTCGAAAACAGCATCGACAGCGACGCCGGCCAGTTGCTTCTGCTCGCTCAGCGGGATGCCGAGTTTTTCAAACGTACGAAGCAGCTCAGGATCGACTTCGTCGAGACTCGCCTTTGTCGCTTTCTGCTTCGGAGCGCTGTAATAGATGATGTTCTGGTAATCAATCTCCGGATACCTGAGGTTGGGCCAGTGCTTCGGCTCAGTCATCGTCAGCCAGTGCCGGTAAGCCTTCAGACGAAACTCCAGCATCCAGTCAGGCTCGTTCTTCTTCTCAACGATCAGACGAATAGTGTCTTCCGTTAAGCCGCGTGGAATCATGTCCGACTCGATATCGGTGACGAAGCCGTATTTGTATTCCTGTTTGCTTAAAAGTTCTGCTGTACTCATGATGCCTTCTAAACTTTTTGTTTAATGCCCTGAATCTGGTGCAAGGCAGCGTCGACGTTTGCTTCCGTTCCTAACAACTGCGAAAGCGTGATCTCCGCTAAAGCGTTGTCCACGATCTCGTGCAGCTCGACGATGACCGGTCGAATGCCGCAGTCGCCGGTGTGAACGCATGCGTCGAGCACTCCTGCGTAGCTCTTGCAATGCGACTCGGCCGGCTCGCCTTCCATCACACGTATCACCTGGTTCAAGCGAATCTCGGACGCCGGTCGCGAGAGTGAATAGCCGCCTTTGATGCCACGCGTAGATTGCACCAGCCCGGCCTTGCTCAAAATCCACATCAGTTTGCCGGCGTTGGCGGTTGAGATGCCTTCCAGGCGGGCGAGTTGAGCGAGTGTTAGCGACTCGCCCACCGTCTCCGCCCGGGCTAACTGGAGGAGACACCGCAGGCCATATTCTTCTTGAGCTGATATCTTCATTTCGCGCCTAAATTATTAACCTGAGGCATCTTAAGCTATACCTTACTTTTAAGTCAAGATTAGCCGCAGATCTCCGCGGAGGAACGCGGATCATGCGGCTAAAGCTTGAATTCGAAGTCGAGGTATCCGGCGATGCGGGCGGGCCTGCCATTGAACGTCGAGGGCGGGACTATCCAGCTGCGGGCGGCTTCTTCGGCCGCCGAGCGGAGCAGGGTCGGGCCCTCAGAGTTGGTCACCCAAACTTTCCCGTTTTCATCAACAATCGCAAACACACGTACCGTTCCGATAACGTTGTGTGTTTTTGCGGTGGGCGGATAGCTGGGCGACACGCGCTTGGTTTCACGGCCGGTAAGCGAACCGGCTGTCACGAGTTGTGGCTCGGGCGCCGAGGAGGTGCTCGTTGGCATAGCTTGCACCGGCGCAGGCTCTGGAGTTGGTGTCGGCTTAGTTGCAAACGGATTGGGAATTCTGTTGGTGACCGCATCCAGTGCCTGAGAACGACCGAGCGAGGGCGATTGGGACGTCGCCATCTTTTCGCGCGCCGTCAAATACTCGGTCTGCCACTTGGCGCGGTCATCATCGTTTTTCGAGATCGACTGGCGCAGGCCAAGCACGTCTTCCTGGAGCGCAAGCGAATCGTAGCCGCGACCCGCTTCCTTCGAGATCTCCCTGGCCTGCGCTATTACCCTTTCGAGCAACTCACGTACGCGGTCCAGATCGGTGTTGGCTTCTACCGGCAGATTCGCATCGCTCGGGTTGATTCCGTAAGTACGATAACGAGCCAGGTGCGCGCGAATGCCGTTGATCGTTTGCCCGGCTGCGGCGAAGTAAGTGCGAATCGACTCGTCTTTCCGGGCCGCGCGATTTACGAACGTCTCTTCCAACAGCGACTGCGAACGGCCATAGTTTCCCTCTTCGAGATAGATCCCGAGCAGCATTAAAGTCGCTGCGTTACGTAAGGTAACGTCGTTGACCGAGGCGCGAATGTTTTCGAGTTCGACGGCGGCAGTTTGGAGTTGATGGGCAGCCGCAAGCGCGCGGGCACGCTCGAGGCGGCGCAAGACCGGATTCACGGTCGACGCATCCTCAGACGAGCCAGTCGCCTGGCCCAGCGCGAGACCGGCTGTGATTAGAACAAGAAGTGTCGGGGCAAAAACATGGACGTATAGACGAGAAAAAGACCTCAAATTGTCGACTCCCTCAAATGCAAAAGCGAGCCTCATGCTCGCTTAAAGGTTGGTGTCAATTTGACGAGACCCATTATGCCACAAAAAGGCACATAAAACACAAAAGGCACCATTGGAACAGCGGCGCACGCCACCGCACGGCGAGCATGGGCTGGGCCGACTCTTCTGATTTATGTGCCTTATGTGCCTTTTTGTGGCTTAAAACTGGCTACGGGGCGGCGGAGGTGCCGAAGCTTTTGATTATCTTGTCGCGGAAGGTGCGGGCGTCGTTTTTAACGGCGGTCTCGTTGAGGGTCAATAAACGGCGGTTGCGCATGACGAGGCGGCCGTTGATGATGACGGTCTCGACGTCTGAGGCTTTGGTGGCGTAAACCAGATCAGAATAGACGTTGTAGAGGGGGATCTGGTTCAACGTGTCGCGATCGATTACCAGCAGATCCGCGCGCTTTCCGGTTTCCAGCGAGCCGATCTCTTTCTCGAGGTGTAACGCCTGCGCGCCGCGGATGGTGGCTAGCTCGAACGCCTGTTGCGCCGAGATCATTTTCGGATCGCCCGTAAATACCTTGTGCAACTTCGCGACAGTGTCCATCTCTTCCCACATGTTCAGGTCGTTGTTGGAAGCTGCTCCATCCGTTCCCAAACCCACCAGCAGGCTCTCTTTCATCATCTGCGGGATAGGCGCCACTCCGGACGCGAGTTTCATGTTTGACTGTGGATTGTGGACCACGCCGACACCGCGACGCTTGAGGATCGCGATGTCAGTTCCCTGCGGCCAAACAACGTGCGCTGCAATCACGCGGTCGTTCAGAAAACCGATACGATCGAGATAAGCGACCGGGCTCGCGCCCTTGGCTTTGACGCTGTCGTCAACCTCGCGCTTCGTCTCCGAGATGTGCGTCACGATTGGCGCGCCGGTACGATCCGAGAACGCGCGCACCGCTTTCAGGTGTTCTTCAGAAACCGTGTACGGGGCGTGTGGCGCAATCGCGGGAATGACGAGCTCGTGCCCTTTCCAACGTGCGACAAACCTCTCGACGTAAGCCATGCCTTCTGCGTTGGTCTTGTTGTCGGCGACGGGAAAGTCGATGATGGTCTCGCCCAGCACACCACGAACTCCGGCTTTCGCAGTCTCGTCGGCGATCGCGTCTTCGAAGTAGTACATATCGCAGTACGTGGTAGTGCCGCCGCGAATCATCTCGGCCAGACCCAGGCGCGTACCTACGCGAACAAACTCTTCCGTAACGTTCTTGGCTTCAGCGGGAAAGATGTACTTTGTCAGCCATTCCTGCAGGTCGAGATCGTCTGCCAATCCGCGAAACAGGACCATCGGCACGTGTGTGTGGCCGTTAATCAAACCCGGAGTGATGACTTTGCCCGTTGCGCTTACTCGCTGGCGTGAAGTGTAACCGCGCTCGATGTCTGCGCGTGGGCCAATGGAGACTATGCGCCCCTGGGAAATCGCGATACCGCCATCGTGGATAACCCGGCGCGTCTGGTCCATGGTGACGATCGTGCCACCCAGGACCAGTAAATCGACCGGCTGCCGGCGAGTTTGGGCGGTGACAGTTGAAAGCATGGTCGTTAAGATCAGCGAAACGCAGATAAACGAGGATTGATACGGATTCATTTGTTTTTCAGAAAGCGCGCGTCGAAGGCGCGTGGTAACAGATCTGCGATGTGAAACTCCTCCCTTTTGCCGTCGAGGTTTGCGAACACGATCGTCGCGCCCTTCGCAAATTCCCAGATGATCTGGCGGCAGGTTCCACACGGCGGCGTCAGGGTTTCGGTATCAGCGACCACCGCCAGCTCCGTAAAATTGCGTTCACCTTCCGACAACGCCTTCCAGATCGCGACTCGTTCGGCGCAAACCGTCAAACCATAGCTCGCGCTCTCCACGTTGCACCCCGTGTAAACCTTCCCGCCCTCGGTTTTAACCGCGGCACCGACCAGAAAATTTGAAAATGGCGCCACCGATTGCAGGCGCGCACGCTTCGCCGCTTCAATCAACGGCTCTTCACTTTCACTCAAAATTTAACCTCCAACAGTTGATAAAGCACTGGCCAGCCGCTCGCGAATTTTTAAGCTCAATAGATCAATGCTTACGAGATTATGACCACCTTCTGGAATGATTACATCGGCATGGCGTTTCGACGGTTCGACAAACTGCATGTGCATGGGCCTGACCGTCCCCAGGTATTGTTCAATGACTGACTCGATCGTTCGACCACGCTCGGCGATGTCGCGCCGCAAACGGCGAATGAAACGAATGTCGTCAGGAGTGTCGACGAACACCTTGATATCCATCTGTTCGAGCAGACGCGGATCGGCAAAGATCAAAATGCCTTCGACGATGACAATCGGTTTGGGTGCAACAGTGCGTGTTTCGTTTAGACGCGAATTTGTTTTGAAGTCGTAAAGTGGCAACTCGATCGCTTCGCCTGACTTCAGTCGCCGCACATGATTGACGAGCAGCTCGTTATCGAGCGCGTCCGGATGATCGAAGTTGGCGACACCGCGGAAGTCGAGCGGAAGATCGGTGAGGTTGCGATAGTAAGAGTCTTGCTGAATAAAAACTACTTCGCTGGCACTGACGGATTCCAGGATGCGATTCGCGACAGTCGTCTTCCCCGATCCTGTTCCACCCGAAATGCCAATTATCATGCTCATAAGACGATTGTTAGCCGCAGATTTCGCTGATGAACTCAGACCTGCGTTAGCCTGCGAAAATCTGCGGCTTTAAACTCTCCTATTAATCGCGCCGATCACTCTTTGCAGTAACTCTGTAAACGTAGCACGCACGCGAACGCCCGTCGCCATCACTTCCTCGTGATTGATCGGCTCGTCGCTGATCCCAGCAGCCATGTTGGTGATACACGAGATACCAAGCACCTCGATACCCATGTGCCGCGCCACGATCGCCTCGGGCACCGTGCTCATTCCCACCGCGTCCGCCCCAAGATTTCGCAGCAGGTGTATCTCGGCCGGCGTCTCATAACTCGGCCCCGAAAGCGCGCCATAAATGCCGCGTCGTACTTCGACATTGATCGCCTTCGCTTCCTCGACTACCAGCTCCTGTAACTCAGGCGAGTAAACCGCCGACATGTCCGGAAAGCGTGGTCCAAACCGCTCGTCATTCGGACCACGCAACGGATTCAGGCCCATCAGATTCACGTGATCGCTGATCATCATCAACGCGCCTTGCGTGAGTTGCACGTTG
>JAICQI010000911.1 GCA_025937955.1 Pyrinomonadaceae bacterium | reverse complement strand
GCGGCCGTCAGGCGGATGCTTAGCGGCGAGCCAAAGCAACTGCTGTTGAGGACGGTCGCGTATTTCACATTGTTTGTTTTGGTGATGGCGATCGGCGGATTTCTGGTCGCCGCCTCAGGAATAATTCCCATCAAAGCCAGCTCCGGTCATTGGGCCATCACGCGGTGGTTTCTACAATTCTCCAAACAGCGCTCAGTTGCTACTCACACTCTGGGGATGGAAACACCTTCGCTTGACGCAGCCAGGCTGGTGCTAAACGGAGCAGGCGCTTACGAGAATAACTGTCGCGCTTGTCACGGAAGTCCCTCGCTGCAAAGTCCGCGTGTTGCGCAAGCAATGACGCCACGTCCACCTTACTTGCCGCATACCATTCCACGTTGGGAGGCCAACGAGCTTTTTTATATCGTGAAACACGGCATTAAGTTTACCGGCATGCCCGCCTGGCCGTCACAACAGCGTGACGACGAAGTATGGGCCATGGTCGCGTTTCTGCGAAAGTTTCCGGAGCTGGACGCTAAGGGTTACGACAGTCTCGTAAATGGTGAGGCGCCTAAATCGATCCAGCTTCTTCCTGACGCGATGCCACGCGCAATCGTCGAGAGCTGCGCGCGCTGTCATGGAAAGGAGGGTTTCGGTCGCGGCGTGGGTGCATTCCCCAATCTCGCCCACCAGAATTTTGAATATCTAAGTTTTTCGCTTCAGGCCTATCGCCGTGGAGAACGCCATAGTGGAGTGATGGGACCCGTTGCAGTAGCTCTGAACGACCAAGAGATTCAGGAGATCAGTCGATATTACGCAGACTTAACAAATCCCTTATCTTCCTCTCTTCCGCAACCATCATCCGACTTCGATCGCGGCGAATTGATTGCACGGCAAGGCATCCCGTCGCAACGAGTTCCACCTTGTGCCGAATGTCATGGTCCAGCGGAGAGCCGGCGGAATCCAGCTTATCCCAATCTCGCCGGGCAATACGTTGACTATCTCAACCTCCAACTCGAGCTTTTCAAAAAAGGCTCACGTGGCGGCACTGCTTATTCGCACCTCATGACGCGCGTGGCTGTGAATCTAACTCCCGAACAAATGAAGGATGTTGCACTCTATTATTCATCATTGGCTAATGAAGCGCCGGCACGGTAACTGATTATGTGGTGAACGGCTAACCGCCGTTATTTGCGAGTTTGTTGTAGGTAGAGTAGACGTTGAAGAGACGATCTGTGGCTTCAGGATCACTGCGAGCTAACAAAGTTATCAGTTCGTCACGTTCTGCGAGTAATGAACTGAGTCCCTCACGCTGCACAGGAGTAAACAGCGATCCGCTGTCGTCGCCATCGACCTGGCGCCGTAAGTTCGTGTAGAAGTCGCTGGTAAGCTGGCGGGCCGGTTCATAGTGGCCGCGCTGAACATCAATCACCGCGGCAGCCAGCGTGTTTTGGAGTTGGGCCAAACGCACACCTCGCTGGGCTGCATCACGCTGCTCGATTGCCCGCGAAGATTTAAACCACATCGGAAGGAATCCAAGCAGGAAAAAACCCAACGCTATAGTTGCGTACAGGGCAACACGCTTCCAGGGAATCGCAAGTGCCGAGATTCTCGAACTCAAAACGTTGCTCTTACTGGGTGCGTGTTGCCCTACCGCTCTCATTTACTCTTCCTTTTCTGTTCAGCTCAAAGAAGATTCACACGGAAAGCCTGGCTTTGTTAAGTTCTCTAAATCTCTGCCCGACAACCAATGCAATAGTAGTCTTAATGCGACGGTCGTGAATCCGTATAAACACAGAGCCGGAATGAGTAATTACCCTTACGCTTCGAGTAATTACTCAGCCTGGGTGAGAGATTCCACTGATTTTTTCCTTCGCTCATCTTGTTAGTCTGGAGACAAGGAATCAATTCAAAAATCTGGAAGGACTCAAAATGCAAAGAGCAGGCATACGAAAAGTTGTTTTGTGGTTCGTTAGTGCAGCCATAGCTACGCTCATGCTCGTAAGCTACAGTGGTGCACAGTCAAAGCTGGCCGATGAAATCAATGAACGGGGCGCTCCACTCTTCGACAATCTCGGCAGTTACCAACACACTATCTCCACAAAGTCCTCCGAGGCGCAGAGGTACTTCAATCAAGGTCTAATTCTTACCTACGGGTTCAATCATGGAGAGGCAATCCGCTCATTTAAAGAGGCCATCCGGCTCGATGCAAACTGTGCGATGTGCTACTGGGGAGTCGCGCTTGCATTAGGACCAAACATTAACAAGCCTATGGATGCGGCGGATGTGCCACGAGCATGGGAG
>JAICQI010000914.1 GCA_025937955.1 Pyrinomonadaceae bacterium | reverse complement strand
TATTCCACCACACCTTCAACACGCGTCGTTCCAGCTTTCGCCACCGCGCCCAACGATTTGATCGTGATGTTCAGCAGTCCGCCGGCGATGTTACCAGGGCTCGGATTGTTGTTCAGCACTGCGCCAAACTTCGACGCATAATCTTTGTACCAATCAACCATGCGATACACCGCGCGCCCCGTCTCAACGTCCCTCGCGCGATTCGCGAGCAGGTGTTCCGCGCCACAAAACTCCGGCACTTCAGTAATCAACACCGTGCCGCCGGATCGGACCAGCAAATCCGCGGCGCGTCCGAGTGACGGATTCGCGGAGATGCCTGAGAAGCCATCCGAGCCGCCACACTTCACACCGAGCACCAGCTCACTCACAGAACACTCTTCGCGCGCAGTTTGATTCACTTCCGGCAGCATGCGCTCGACTTCGCTCAAGCCCTTTTGAATTGCCGCCTGCGTGCCGCCGACTTCCTGTATACCGATCTTCGCCACCGGCTTATCAAACGACTTCTCGCGCTTGAGTAAATATTTTTCGACCTGGGCCAGGTTGGTCTTCTCGCAACCGAGATCGATGAGTATCACGCCGCCGACGTTGGGATGGTCTGCATAGTTCGAAAGCGTGCGCAGCATCACGTCGATCGTCGAGCCTTCCTGGCAGCCGCAACCTTTGTTGTGCGGGATGGCGACCACACCATCGATGTTCGGATACTTCTCGCGACTGTAAAGCGTGAACTCCGCGATCATTGAGATCTGCTGCGCTTCGTGGCTCGCGCACATGCTCGTCGGCACGATCAGCACAAAGTTTCGCGTGCCCACGCGACCATCGCGGCGGCGATATCCCATGAACGTCTTGCGTGCGGCTTCGGGAATGTAGTCAGGTGCGGGCGTGTGCAGCGTCTCCGGCAAATCTCTTATGATCGGCACGTCGTTGGTCATGTTTGCGTGCGTGATCTGCTCGCCGCTGCGAATGCCGAGCGAGGTTCCGATTGGCTGGCCAAACTGCCGGACAAACTCTCGCGCGGGAATGTCACAGGTTGCAAATCGATGACCGGGAGGTATCGCACCGCGGAGTTTTACGATCTCAGCGTTTGGCAACAACACTTCAAGATCGGCAAACGTCGCCGTCTTGACTACGGCAACATTGTCGTTAGGGTCGACAATGATGGCGTAATCGCTGATTGCAGCCGCTCTGGGGATCTCGATGCTCGACATTCTAAGTGGTATTACCAATTTCGCGTTCGAGCGTTGACTTTAACACGTGGCTAACAAAACAAACAAGCCCGATTTCAGCGCCAGTCGGCAGCTTGCGAAAGGCCTTTAGTTTGTTGGATTTTTGGGCGGTTTTAATAGTTGACGACATCTGCTGTTCGATGCTACACAAGACAGTCCGATAAACTAAATTGGTAAAACCACATGAGCTATTCTCGTCTCGAACTCAACGGTAAGGTTGCGGTCATCGTCGGCGGCACGTCCGGAATCGGTCTCGCCATCGCGAAAGGAATGGCGGAGGCGGGCGCGGATGTTGTGCCGACTTCGCGGCGCATGGAAGTTGTCGAGACTGCGGCCGCGGAGATCGAGCAACGCGGGCGGCGCTCACTTCGCGTCGCTTCAGACGTGTCTGATCGCGCTTCGCTGCAACGCGTGCTCGACGAATCGATCCGGGCTTTTGGGAAAGTCGACATTCTTGTGAATTCCGCCGGTCGTACCAAGCGCGCTGCTACGCTCGATTTCTCGGAAGAGGACTGGAACAACATCATCGACACGAACCTCACCGGGACGCTTCGCGCGGCGCAGGTGTTTGGACGCCACATGCTCGAGCGCGAGTCGGGCAGCATCATCAATATCGCGTCGCTCTCGACGTTTGTGGCGCTTTACGAAGTCGCGGCTTATTCAGCGAGCAAGGCGGCAGTTGCGTCGCTGACGAAGTCGCTCGCGATTGAATGGGGAACGCGTGGCGTGCGCGTCAACGCGATCGCCCCGGGCGTCTTTCGAACTGCCTTGAATCAGAAGCTGCTCGACGAAACCGAACGGGGCCGCGAATTCCTGTTGCGTACGCCGATGAAGCGTTTCGGAAATGTCGATGAACTAGCAGGCGCCGCGATCTTCCTGGCCTCGGACGCCGCGAGTTTTGTTAACGGCGAAGTGCTTGCGGTCGACGGCGGCTTCCTCGCTAGTGGTGTCAATCAATAGGATTAGCGGGGGCAAGCCCCTCTTCCTGACTTGTTCGGTCCCCTAAGGCGCCTCAAAAAAGAACAAGTCAGGAAGAGGGGCTTGCC